>CAIQUS010000158.1 GCA_903875045.1 uncultured Bacteroidales bacterium | reverse complement strand
GGTTCCGGTGTTTCAACCATTTTATTTACATAAGCTGTGTATCCGTGGCCGAAACTGTCTGGATTCTTCAATTTCGCTACCTCAAAAGTGATGTAATCTTCACCGTTGAATACATGAGA
This sequence comes from uncultured Bacteroidales bacterium, assembly GCA_903875045.1. GTDB lineage: Bacteria > Bacteroidota > Bacteroidia > Bacteroidales > FEN-979 > CAIVAT01. The sequence continues at coordinate 4,074 of CAIQUS010000158.1, read as the reverse complement.
GAGCTTTGCAATTTCTGACTGTAGGGACATGCCGTGGCATGTCCCTACAGAATTTTACGATTGATAAATTAGCGACCTGGGTGCCTTTTCCGATGTAACTTTTTTCAAATGTTTTCATGATGAGTTTTTTAGGGTTAAATTTTATGCAAGTGAAATTAAGCTCATGGAGGGGCACTCAAGGAAGAACTGGAATACCGGAGACTTACCTGAGGATATGCCGGGAAAATCCTTGAATGAGTGGAACTGTACCCTGGATTGAGGTAATAACTTAGCAGAGAATTAATACCGGAACTCAGTCATGTGACATGTAGAAAACTCATCGGAAATGGACTTGCGCTGAATTAATAGGGAAAGTCGGGGGAAAACTTGATTGCAAAGGGATTATGACAACTGGTGTGGATCATCATTTTTGTGGGGAAATATTCTGATGTTTCTCATCGAATTAGCGTAGGAATGAGTTGAATATGGAATTGAAAGCAGGGAGAAACTTTCAAAATATTTTGCAAATTGAATTCAACAAAAGGAAAATATATTTGGGCAGATTCTCACTGTCAGGGACAATGGTTCCTAATCAGCCAAAATAAAAAAGATTTTAAATCAAGGTGACTATTTCGGAGTATACCAAGGTATTCTGATGTGGAACTGTCGAACATCAACCATGCGGGTGGGTTATCTGGTTAACCTTCCTTTTGAATATTATGATCATTACTTGGACTGCGACTATTGCGAGTTCGAGAAATATGGATTGTGTGGCATAGTCCATTGAGCAAAGAAAAGCACAATGCTATATAAGATAAAGGACATAAAAAAGAGCCAGTCAAAGACTGGCTCTTTTTTATAATGAACTACACTACAGCAAGCATTGATGACCTATAAGCAGAGTTTCTTTATTGCTTTCTTGAACCTTAACGGTTCTTACCCTGGCTTTATATGCCTGTTTGGCACATTTATCTCCACAAAACTGAGTAACTGTAGTCTTGGCCATAAATTCATTGCCACAGTGCCGGCAAATTCGTTGTACCTTGATATTTGAGCTCATTGTTGTTGCTTAATGTTGCTGTTTGTTTCAATATGTTGCAATATGTTGCATAATTATTTGTAAAAGTGAGTTGGGATATAAAAATACACCTCAATCTGATATGAGGTACAAATGAGGTATAAATATAAGCTGAATAACCGGTAATAAGCCAATAATATATAATACTTATGAACAATAAAAAAAGCCCGTCATTACTGGGCTTTTCAATGAATATTCCGTATTAGTGTCTGCTTGTAAAGTACCGGTTACTTTCCCACGCAAAACCTGCTGAAAACAGCCCCAAGTATCTCATCGGTGGTTATTTCGCCGGTGATCTCTCCGAGGTGGTATAAGGCCGTGTGGATGTCAACGGTTAAAAGGTCGGGTGAAACCCCGTTGTTGAGCCCATGGCTGATACCCCGGATGGCGGAATATGCCTGTTGCAAAGCTTCGTAATGACGGGAGTTGGTAACGATGGTGTTGTTGGTGGTCATGGAATTTCCTACTACATCAACAAGATGCTCTGCGATCAGGTGAATGTTTTCCTTGCGCTTGCCCGAAACGAAAATCGTTTCATATTCAACAAAATCTTTAAACCCTTTTGGCAGTTTCTTCAACTTATCAGTCTTATTTCCAATCAGAACAAGGTTGACCGGATGATCACCGCGGGTGGTTTTCAGTTCAGTTATCGCACTGGTTACATCCTCAAAGGATTGATCAGTCGCATCGAAAACATACAAAATGATGCTCGCCTCACCGATCTTCTCCCAGGTTCGCCCGATCCCGATGGTTTCGATAGCGTCTTCAGCGGCCCTTAGTCCGGCCGTGTCGATGAACCTGAAACTGTAGCCGCCAATAACAATGGTATCTTCAATGGCATCACGGGTGGTTCCAGGAATTTCTGATACAATGGCTTTTTCTTCATTGAGGATGGCATTCAGCAGTGTCGATTTCCCAACATTCGGCTTCCCGATGATGGCCACAGGGATCCCGTTTTTAATGACATTCCCCATGCTGAACGACTTGATCAACTCCGAAAGTTCCGACTCGATATGGACAAGCAGCAAGCGGAGGTCGGCCCGGTCGGCAAAGATCAGATGCTCTTCGCTGAAATCAAGTTCCAGTTCAATCAACGCCGTAAATTCAATCAGTGAATTTCGTAAAGCACCAATCTTTTTTGAAAAACCACCCCTCATCTGCCGGATAGCCAGTTCATGTGCTGTCCCGGAATGAGATGCGATGAGATCTGCTACTGCTTCAGCCTGTGACAGATCAAATTTTTTATTCAGGAACCCTCTGAAGGTGAATTCACCGGGTTTCGCGAGCCGTAATCCCAGGGAAAGCAATAATTCCAGTATTTTTTGCTGGATATATATTGATCCATGGCATGATATTTCAATGACATCCTCGCCGGTATATGAATGAGGTGCCCTGAAACAACTGATCAGCACCTCATCAACAATCGACGTTTGACCTCCAATCACACCCAGGTGAATGGTATGAGACTTCACCGTTGTCATGTCCAGGCCCTTCTCAGCCGGCTTGAAAACCTGACCGATGGTGTCGAATGAGGCAGGACCCGAAAGCCTGATCACCGCGATGGCACCCATGCCCGGAGCCGTTGACAACGCACAGATGGTGTCGTTAAGTTGGAAAATGCCCATGGAGGATGATATATGAGGATGTTAATATTTGTCAAAGATAAGAGGAAATTTGAATTACGATTTACGATTTACGATTTACGATTAAATGCTACTTAGCCCACTCGGTCACCCGCTCACTGGTTTACCCGTTTACTCGTTTACCCGTTTACTCGTTCACCCGCTCACCCGCCCACCCGCTCACCCGCCCACTCGCCCACCCCCAAAACAATTTCACACAAAAACTTTCCCACAATTCCAAAACACACTATCTTTGAAACCGAAAAGAAAAAAATCAGCATCATGCTAACAAAGCACACAATCGTAATTCGTAATTCGTAAATCGTTAATCACCTCCTCCCATGAGCATTTTAGTAAACAAAGACTCCATCGTAATCGTACAAGGTATCACCGGACATGAAGGCTCTTTTCATGCAAGTCAGATGATCGAATATGGCACCAATGTAGCTGGGGGCGTTACACCGGGTAAAGGTGGAATGATGCATCTTGACAAACCGGTGTTCAATACTGTGGCAGATGCTGTGAAAGCAACAGGGGCGAATGTCTCCATTATTTTTGTACCGCCTCCCATGGCAGCCGATGCGATTCTCGAAGCAGCAGATGCAGGGATCCAACTGATTGTATGTATCACGGAAGGTATTCCGGTAAAAGATATGATTCCGGTGAAAGAATACCTGAAATGCCGTGGCGTTAGGATGATCGGTCCAAACTGCCCTGGTATCATTTCCCCGCCTGATACAAAAATCGGGATTATGCCAGGATTTATTCATAAGCAAGGTTCCATAGGCATCGTTTCCCGTTCAGGGACCTTGTCGTACGAAGCAGTTGACCAGATTACCAAGGCAGGGCTCGGACAAACAACCATGATAGGGGTGGGGGGAGACCCTATTCCAGGTACAACCATTTTGGAAGCAGTGCAGTTATTTATGGAAGATCCTGAAACAGAAGGGATCATCATGATCGGTGAGATCGGTGGCAACATGGAAACAGATGCAGGTTACTGGATTCAGGAACATGGCACCAAACCCGTTGTCAGTTTTATTGCGGGAGCTACTGCGCCAGCCGGACGCACAATGGGCCATGCAGGTGCCATTGTGGGTGGAAAATCAGATACCGCCGAAGCCAAAAAAGAAATTCTCAGGCAATGCGGAGTTCATGTAGTCGATTCCCCCGCCGACCTCGGCATAGCCATGACCGAAGCCCTGAAAAGAAAAGCGAAATAACCATCACCAATCCTTTTCAAACCCTCAAATCTTCAAATCTTGAGGGCACTCCGATAAGTCTGCTAACAAATAATATAACCGCAGAGGGCCGCAGAGTTTTTTCGCAGAGTTTCGCAAAGTTATAATTATCTGCGAGTTATCTCTGCGGCCCTTTGCGGTTTCTTTGTGTTCT
>CAIQUS010000157.1 GCA_903875045.1 uncultured Bacteroidales bacterium | reverse complement strand
TCATTGGTCATTGGTCATTGGTCATTGGTCATTGGTCATTGGTCTTTGGTCATTGGTCACGTTTCTTTGCCTGAGCAAATCCTTAATCTCGTGGCTTCGTTTCTCTGTCAGCGAGTACTTCAGAACAAAGAAGATTGAAAAAAGGCTCAACAGCAAGGGCAATCCGATTTCAACTACACGCATCATTAAAAGTGTATAAGGAGTTTGCTGGGTGAGCGGCATGATGCTGTTTTCGATGGATCCAAGTTCTTTATCCAGAAAATCCGGTGACATTGTCATATTCAGGTTTGCAATCCGTTCATTCACCCCGGTTACCTCCCCGATAAGCTTTTGATAGTGCTCCCTGCTGTTTTTGGTTTCCCGGGATCTATTTTCCAGGCGCGACATGAGTTCAAAAGAATTCATCCTTGCTTTTACAATCTTCGTATGAAGTGTAAGGGTGATCGCTCCTTTGATGATGCTGTCAATACCTGAAGGCTGGGTCTCAGACTTTGCTTGTTCAAGTCGCGACTGCAACTGTTCCAGTTCCGCCAGGGTAGTTTGAGTCGTTGACGAAGCGTTTAACAGGGCATCTTTCTTCTGCTTTGGATAATCAGGAAGGCTTATGTTTGTCTCGTCCTGGTTCTTCAGAGTCTCTTTTCCAAGATATGTCAAATATTCTTTTGCTTCCGTGATTGCTTCAGCGGTTTGAGTTTTTGTGTTTTCAACCCACTCCCTGTTGGCGGTGGCAATACCCTTATAGCCTTCCCAGTACTGAACCTTACTGCGCATTTCCCGAACACTTCCTTGTATCTTATCGACTTTTGTTACCTGGGTTTCGTCGAACATGGTAAAAACAATCAACGCACCTGCGACAAAGCTGGCCAGGGCAGATCCCATTTTGATGAACCACCAGAATACGGAATAATAACTGCCCTCTACCCGATAGCCGGTCTTTAACTCTTCTTCGTCACAGATATCGCCCACCATGGAGGATCCCAGGGTAAAGAAAAACAGCATTCCGGCAGAAAGCAGAAATGTTGGGATGATGATCAGGTAGGGATATGAAGGGTTATAGCATACAATTTTAGATAGTTGCGCAAGGCACATGAGTAAAATAGCAATGGTGAGTGTGTTTCTTTTCCCCAGTTTCGGACTGATCCAGTTGAGGGGGAATACCGCCAGTACCCCGGTGATGGCCCATATTGTGCCGTTGATTGCAAGCATGTAAGCTCCGGCAACTTTATCTCCCCCGAAAACATAAAAAATAGGAATGTATGACCCGAGCAGCTGGACAAAAGCAAAGCCCATGTTCAACGTGAAAATTGTCAGCGTCAACATGATAAAATTTCTGTTGCTGGCAGTACGTTTCATGTCTTTCCAGAAGGGTGTTTTTTCATGCTTGGCAGCTTTTACAAAACCCGGTTCCCGCAATTTGAAAAACCACCAGAACGAAAGCGGGATCAGGAAGGCGGCGATCATCAGGGAAACGTATCGCATCCCGTCAGCTTCATTTCCTCCGGGTCCTTTGAAAATTTCCATGCTGGCGAGGACCAAAAGCCAGGGTGTGCTCATGGCAAAGAGATTGCCTACAAAACTCTTGGCGCTGAAAAGCCGGGTGCGTTCGTGGTAATCGGTGGTCATCTCCATTCCCAGAGCGCCGTGAGGGATTTCAAAAAGATTCACGGCAGTAAAAAACAGTAAAAGGGAGAAAAGAATATAGCCAAGCTGAAACCATTGGAAGCCCGTATCCGACGGGAACCAGGTACGCACCATATCACCCTTTGGGATCCACCAGATGACGACAAAAAACACCGCAACGAGTATTCCGCCAATCAGCAGATAGGGGCGCCGACGGCCCCAGCGGGTTCGGGTATTATCAGACAGGTGACCGATAAAGGGATCGGAAAGGGCATCCCACAAACGGGGAACAATCAATATAGCTCCAAGCCAGAAGGCGCTCAATCCCAGACTGATGTTGCCCATCAGTCCGACAAGTATCCCGGCAATATTAAAAAGGGCTATCGGAATAATACCTCCGGCGCCATAAGCGGCTAACTGTGAAAAGCCAATCCGGTCTTCTGGTTTCGTGCTGTGATCTGTATTCAAGTCTGTTTCTTTCATAAAAGCCCCTGTTAATAATAAATCACGACATCTGCCGGTAACTCTTTAACGGTTATTTCATTTGCATCAAAATCTCTTATTGCCATTCCGTTAACCGTTACCCTTGACGGAATTTTCGATCCGTTAAAATTTTTGATCTTTATCCCATTTGCAGGAAGGTTTACATCACCGAAAATTGAAAAGTTATATTTGTCCTTCTCTTTTTTGATGCTGTATGAAACCTCTCCGTAATAAGTCGGCAGGTTTTCAACCGACATGCCATCGGGTGAATCTATCCAATCCTGGTAAAGTGCCGAAGCAATCACAAGCGATTGATCATACTCGTTTTCATAAACAAACACAGACCTGATGGCATTGATAAAATCGCTGCCAACCCAGGTGTGCGGCATATCTCCGATAAAACGAGGCAGGCGGTAATCCTTCCAGACAACTTCAGCCCAGTGGTTCCATCCCCGGGGGCGCTGATCATTCAAAAAGAATTCGATGAGTTCGTGGGCCCTGTCCGGCTGATCCAAAATAATGAATGACCCGATCAGGCGATTTTCATACGGGGTGTAGTTAACCCAATCAATTTTCCCATCCCGCCTGTTTTTGAAAAATTCATAATATTTGTCAAAGGTGTTATATACTTGTGGTTTAGGTAGGTTGTTCAATTCATTGCAGGGCGTTAATGCGGTTGTGGTGGAGGTTGCATCAAAATCGCCAAGTTCCACGCAACCTGGCAGGTAATCGATCTTTCTCGTTTTCATTGCCAGCTCCAGTGATTTGTAAAGATTTTCTTTGAATGTATCCCGAACTTTCTTTATTCGTTCAAAGGATTCTTTTTCACCCAGAATTTTCTGAATCTCCACTGCATCTTTCAAACCTTTCATGGTAAAGAAATTGTCCCAGTACGAGTGCATGGGTTTGGCGGAATAACCTTCATGGCTGATAGATTCGGTAACCAGTCCGTAGTAAGCACGCACACTGTCGTTCCCGTTCCTGAAATGATCAGTCGACTGTTCGGCGATCAGCGATTCAATATATTCTACTGCCTTTAATACATATTTATTCTTTGACCTGAGAAAGGTGGTATCCTTTGTGAAGTTAAAGTATTCACGGATCAGATAAATCATCTCCCCGTGACTGTCGTGTTCGGCAACCGGATCGGGCCCTCTGAAATCGACCACGCACGGAACTTTGCCGTTTTCGTATTGATAAATGGTGTACCAATCGATGAAATCTTTGACTTCCTCAACAATACCAGATTTCAGGAGTGCTGAGGATGTCAGGGAGCCATCACGTATCCAGCTACGCTCATACGAACGCGAACCTGGCTGAATGCCCACTTTATCCCTGTTGATCAGGATATAAGCAAGATTCGATTTGTAGGTGTTTACAATCCGGTTTGCTGATTCCGGCAACCGAAATTTGATATGCCCGACTTTTGTTTTCCAGAAATCTGTTGATTTTTTTGATTCTGCCAGGGTGTTTTCAGCGCTTAATTTATATTCGATCCCTTGTTTGCCATAGAATGGCACAACCACAAAAAATTCAGACTTTTCCCCCGGATTCAGGTGAAAGGTATAACTGATCACGCCATTGGCACGCCCGCTTCGATCAATGGCGAAGGTGTTTTCCGGCATCTTTCCCTTCCTGATAAGCTCCACAATATTGCCTTCATCAAAGGTACTTGCCCCGAAAGCATCATATTTTTTTTGAGAAAGCAGTACTTTATCATCGATGTAGATAAACCCGTTTTCCTGCTGATCAATGGCCGATATTTTCCCGGCACCACCTGTGAGATTCAGAAACTGGTAATATGGGTTAACCTGAAACGGACGGATCAGCAGATAAAACACGAAATCAATTGGCTTATCCGAACGATTTGTAAATGAATAGCTGATATTGAGCCTGGAGGTTTTATTTGCCTCCCCGCTTGCAGTAACCCCGGTTACAAATTCCAGATCGTTACAGCGCCATGAAACGGATGGTACAAATTCAAAATCATTTTTTCCATCAGGTGTTCCAATTGACTGAACTGATCTCACATTGCTCCAGTTATACAGCGAATCGCCAATTTTGATCATCGGCTCAATTGAAAACAAGGCTTTGTCAACTTCAACCATTCCGTCTTCGTTGATCAGCGCCTCCTTCACATCGTTGTTCACACCTGTGATGGTCCAGTAAGATTCCTGCTTTAAAAAATACCGTGGATAATTTCCAACCGGTGATTTTCCTGCGGTATAAATTAAAAAATCATTCGGGGTCAAAGAACTACTGATGTTCAGAAAATTGATTTCCCTGATGCCGAACCCTGCTTCAGAATTACCCTTTGTCAGATCTATTTTAACATATCTTGCCTCCGTTTCGGGCAACCTGATAAAACTGGCTTCACCCTGATTTGATGCCACAGAATAAACTTTCTCCCATTTCACCCCATCCTCCGACAAGAGAATGTCAAAACTCTTTGCAGAAAATTTTCCAAGCCAGTCAATTTGTAAACCGCCGAATTCCCTGTGGGATTTAAAATCAATGACAACATGCTGATTTTTTGACCCTTCACTTTGCCAAAAGGTACTATTTGACTGGTCAACCATCAAATCCGGTGCATGATTTTTGATCATTGATGAAGCTGTGACGGAGGGGACCGGATATGTTTCTGTTTCAGAGGGAAGCTTTTCAAACTTCAGATCATCGATCCAGATTGTTCCCTTGCCTCCAACAAATGATGCAATGGTAAATTCAATCCGGTCTATTCTCTTTAAATGCTGATCGGCAGTTGGTCCCCAGGCAAAACTGATGTGCCTTTTTTTTATCCTGATTTTTTTCCATTCCTGAGGAAAGGAAAAGTTGCGGTTGCTCACCCACCACACATTGTTTCCAGTGCTGTCAATAAACTTTATTTCGAAATTATTACCCGGTGATTCGGCTTTAAGATAAAATGTAAACTCATAATTATCAGGAAGATCAATAGGGGAAAGCTTCTGAATTCCGCCGTAACCAGTGCCTTTGGTAAAATCATAATCGAAACGAACGGCCTGACCCGTCAACCCTTTCTCAACAGATAATTGCAGGTTAACGCCATCGGACTTGATGAAAGTCCAGCCAGTCTTGCTTTCAAATTCATCGAGTGTTTTGATTTGAGCCCACACCATGGTGGTCATAAAGACCAGCATGGCTACCAGTGTATTTTTATGGATGATATGCTTTTGCATAAAATGGATAGATTCTAATTCAGGTATGTGTACCCGAGTTTGTTTAATCCTTTTTGGATGATCGGATCTTTCATGACATAATTCCAGACAAAGCCAGTCCTGAAATTTTCAATCATCAGCAGCATTGGTCCTTCGTCGATACCAATAAAATCATCATTGAACCATTTAGCGGTTGGATTGAATGAATCATAATAGCCATATTTGCCCCATAAACGGTCACCATACTTTTTATTGATAGACTTAATTGTGGGCAAAACAATTTCCGGCGCGAATACCAGGGATGAAAGAGGTGCATACGGAGCGATGGTACCATCGTCAAAATAATTGTAATCAGGTCCGCTTGTTCCCCTTCCGGCATAACCCAAAAACTTTTTATCACCGAAATTATGCTTTTCAGTTGGGCCATCACTTGCTGTAATACCCCAGCACAGTGAATCATAACCAATCCAACCTTTGGGGTTGTCAATGGCATATTGTCGCTGGACATACGTAGCCCGGCGGGAATTTTCAAAGTAATCAATTCCTTTTGCCTTCATATAGGCATCGGCGAGACCCCGATAATCAATAAAAGCCTGAGAAAACTGATGACCGAATAATGGAGGAAAAGCAACGTGTGACAGCCCTTTGTAGGGAGTTTGCCATTTATACGATCCGAACCAGGCACTATAGCTGCGTTCAATATTCTCCATGCCACTGCCGGCAGCTAAAACATATAAGAACAGTGCCTCATTATAGCCGCTCCAGCCAAAATCGTGCAATCCTTTTTCCGGGGTCCAGCCCATGGAAATCGTGTTGGCAAATTTTCCTGTGGGAGGCATTGTCATAAACTGCCAGTCGATTCTGCCAAGCATAATAGCTGCCAGAGCCCGAATCTGCTTTTCAACGTCATTGTCGAGGTTGTAGAAATTCCGGGCGAAAATAATGCCCATCATCAGAATGCCGGTATCAATGGAAGAAAGTTCACATTTCCATTCGCGGGTACCTGAGTTCATCCTGAGAAAATGGTAGTAAAATCCTTTATAGCCGGTAACATTTGTATCAGCACTCTGTACTGAATTGACAAAGAATTTCAGTATCTTCAGCGTTATTTCTGCAGCCTTTTCACGCGTTATCCATTGTCTTTCAACCCCGATTGCCAGGGATGGAATCCCAAAACCGGTTGAAGCGATACTGGCAGGAGCCCATTTGGCAGTGCGATCCTTCACGATTCCCTTTTCCGGATGATGCTCATTTAAAAAGAAAAGAAAAGTTTTGTACTGAATCGTATCGAGCATTTTCTCTTCCTCCGGGGTAATCGCATATTGAACCTTCCCTTTTGATTTGAATGTAAGTTGCTGTGCTTGTGTAACTCCGAAGGGTAAAGTAAAAACCAGCAACAGAACAATGTTGATCATCCATATATGATTCCTTCTTTTTATTATGGCCATAACATTCCTTTCTACCTTGACCGACCCGAAAACAGGTCATTGTGTATTAAAACAAAAAGTAAAATAATGATTCGTGAAGGGTTAATTCAGGACAACAGATTTCGATATTGTTTCCTGTGAATTTGTTCCGATATAAATAATGAACTCTCCGGGTTCAAAGAATTTTTTCAAATCGGGATGATAAAAGGCGAGATCCTCTTTGGTAAGGGTGAAGTTCAGTGACTTGGTCTCTCCTTTACGGATCAGTACTTTCTGAAAACCTTTGAGTTCTTTGAGGGGACGCGTAATGGTTCCGACTTTATCACGGACATATAACTGAACAACCTCTTCCCCATCACGGTTTCCTGAATTGGCAACCTGTACCGTCACATTGATTTTTCCCCCATTCACATTGGTTACAAGGTTGGAATAGGCGAAGGTTGTGTAGCTAAGCCCAAACCCAAACGGGAAAAGCGGATCATTTGAACAGTCAAGGTACCGTGAAACATATTTTGCCCCGGAATCAGCTGGATTATAAGGTCTGCCGGTGTTTTTTCCGTTGTAGAAAATTGGGATCTGCCCTTCATTTCTCGGAAAGGTCATGGTAAGTTTTCCCGCCGGGTTCACAACGCCAAAAAGCACATCTGCAATGCCATTCCCGGCCTGCGTTCCACCGAACCATGTTTCCAGAATGGCCACAGGCAGGTTGTTCAACCTGGTGATGGCCAATGGACGACCGTTAAAAAGGGCAACAGCCACGGGTTTTCCCAGTTTCACGATGAGTTCGGCAAGTTCGTTTTGTACGCCCGGTAAATCAATTCTGGTACGACTGGCTGCCTCACCACTCATCCAGCCATTTTCGCCAAGCGCCAGAATCACAAAATCTGCTTTATCAGCTATTTTCTGAGCTGCATCAAAACCACTCCGGTCGAGGTCGTTTGTGTTGCACCCCTTTTCGTAATATACTTCAACATTGTCATTGACCATGGATCTGATCCCTTCAACAAGGGTGACACATTTTTCCCACTCCCCAGCTGCAGTCCAATTGCCAAGCATATCCTTTTTTGAGTCCCCCAACGGGCCGATAACCGCAATAGATTTTACATTTTCAGGAATGGGGAGCACTTGTTTAGGGTTTTTAAGCAAAACACAACTTACAGCAACCATTTTCCGTGCAAAAGCCAACTGGTCAGGGGTCATGACCTCCTGTTCCTGTCTTGTTTTATTGCAATACCGGTAGGGATCTTCAAACAACCCCAATTTCACCTTGGCCTCCAGAACAAGGCGTACGGCATTGTCAATCGTTGCCATCGAAACCTTTTTTTCCTTCATCAATTCCGGCAGAAAATCAAGATAGGTACTGCCCTGCATATCCATGTCAACACCTGCATTGATGGCCTGACGGGCTGCATCCTTCGTGTTTTCGGTATTGCCATGGTTTACCATCTCGTTGATCGATGTGTAATCTGTCACTACAAAACCACCGAAGCCCCAGTCCTTGCGAAGCAGGTCGGTCATCAGCCATTTGTTTGCAGTGGAGGGTACGCCTGCTATCTCATTGAATGAGGTCATAAAAGATCCAACACCGGCATCAACACAAGCCTTGTAGGGCGGAAGATACCATTCATACAATGAAAGCTGCGACATATCCACGGTGCCGTAATCGCGCCCTCCCTGTGGTGCTCCATAAGCTGCAAAATGTTTGGCACAGGCCATAAGGGTATTGCCTGCCTTATAATCTTTTCCCTGGAAACCTCTGACCCTGGCGGCAGCAATTTCAGACCCCAGCCAGGTATCTTCACCTGCTCCCTCGGCTACCCTGCCCCAGCGCGGATCCCGTGCAACATCGACCATCGGGGCAAAAGTCCAGTTGAGTCCTTCTGCAGTAGCCTCCTGTGCTGCAATACGTTCCGACTGTTCAATGGCTGCCATGTCCCAACTGCAAGCCTGTCCCAGCGGAATCGGAAAAATCGTACGATGCCCGTGAATGACATCATACCCGAAAATCAGGGGTATCTTCAGGCGTGTTTCTTCCATGGCCATCTTCTGGAGCTCACGCACATAATCCACCGTATAAACGTTGAAAAGCGCTCCAACCTTCCCCTCTTTGATAAGTCCCTTATAATTATTGTCGAGTTTTGGCCCGGTTACATCCCATCCCGACATAAAAAGTGTAAGCTGACCGGCTTTTTCTTCAATGGTCATGGTTTTGAGTAAATTGTCGATCCTGGTTTTATCAACAGGATTAATTCCTTTATCTCCAGTGTTCTGTCCGTACACGGTAGCTGCAAACAATATGATATTAAGAATGGCAGCCAGTTTAAATTTATTACCAATTGTCATAGTATTTTGCTTTAAAGATTCATATCAATGAGTAAAACCCAATTTAACCAATCCTGATTCAACTTTTGGAGATGACATGAAAAGGTTCCACAGGAGTCCGCTCCGGTGGTTTTCTATCATGCATACGATCGGTCCCTGATCTATGGCAATATACGAAGAAGCCCACCAGTTTTCACTGGGATCAAAGGCATCATAAAAGCCGTATTCACCCCAGAGCTTGTCTCCCAGAGTATAATAAAAAAACCGGATCGCATTCATCGATTGTACAGGTGTATATGCTATCGCAGATACAGCGGCCGAAGGTGTTATCACCCCCAGATCATTCGTTGGAGATTGGGCATTATAGCCCCATGGATTATCGCTTGCTGTAAGGCCCCAGCATGCACTGCTGTATCCAACCCAGCCTTTGGAATTGTTGGCACACCAGCTCCAGTTTATCAATGAATGGTTTACATTCTGCTCCCAATAATTTGCAAATTGGTCCTGCAGGGTGCGGGGATCCAAACCCAGAAAAGAGTAATGCGTAAAAAAGAGCGGCCCGCCATAAGCCTCACCCAATGGAAGATTATAACCGAAATAGCTGTTCCCGTTCCTGATGGCCCCATTTTTCGCATATCCATTTGTATACACAGCAGAAGTGATCGGGTGGGTGGTTGAGGTTGCAGCCATAATATAGGTGATCAGGGATTCATTGTATCCATTGATCTGCATATTCATGACCCAGCCCAAATTGGGTGACCAATGCCAGTAAAGCACATTCTGCCCCCGAGTAAACCAATCATATTCCACGGCATCGGTCAAGGCATCGATCCGCGCTATCATGGTTTGTTCCGCAGGTACGGCCGCATCAAGATACTGACGGATGGTGATCAATCCTTCAATCATGTATGAGGTCTCAACCAGGTCAGCACCATTGTCATTGGTTGAAAAAGGGATCGTTTTTCCTGTCGACCCATTGATCCAGTGAGCCCAAACGCCATGGTAACGATCGCAGGTTTCAAGAAAAGTCAATATTTTGCCCATCCGGGTCAATCCTTCGTTGCGGGTGATAAATCCACGCTCCATTCCAACGATCAAAGCCATAACACCAAATCCCGACCCACCCATGGTGACGATATCACCGGAATTAAGCCGCTCCCGGGTCATTCCGCATGAAGGATGAGCGTAATCGTAAAAGTACCGAAAGGTTTTTTCCTGTATCAGGTTAAGAAGCTGATCGTCGGGAATGACCGGAAACTTGGGCGTTGAATCCAATACGGTATAAAAATAGTTGCTGAAACCGCCAAATGAGGCACCATTTTTTGCTTTCAATGCTTTATCTATATTCAGATAGATTCGTGAAAAATCTTCATACATGGCAGTGTTTACAATGTTTACCGTTTTATTGTCACTATTGAGTGAGTAGGAAACCGGTACATGAGGCCAGATGGAAAAATACGTTTGATAAGTTGAAGGATCAAGCGAGTCAGAAAAAGTAACCGTTATACTAACATTTTTGTAATCAATGTTCTTCGGTCGTTTAGGCACCTGGAAATCCTGTTGATTGACCGTGATGGTTTTGACCATGAGTTGCCCGACGACAGTAACGAAAGTCACCTCTGCTCCGGCAAACGCTTCGCCATTAGACCCTTTGATCCCAGCAGAAAGGAGAAGCCTGTACTGTGTATAATTTTCAAGTAAACCCTGGGGTGTTAATTTGATTGTCTTATTGTTATTTAAAAAGACAATGTTGCAGGGTACAACAGTATTGTCTGATTTTTGACATGATATTCCGGCACTACCCGACAGGGGATCGACCTCCGCATTAAAGTCGAAGGTGAATGCGCTGTTGACCGCGACATTCATGGTGGTTGAGCCAGGATTCAGGGTAACAGTCCCCGCTGTGATTTTATCAAGGCTCAGGGTCGCTTCCTGCGCTTTCTTTTTGCATGACGCACCAAATAACAACGTGATCCCTAAAAAAACAGTTAACAGCCGAGATAGATTCATAACAAATGAATATTAAGGCGGCTCCCAAACCAGGGAGCCGCCAGTCATTCAGATTAATTAATTGTCAAATTAAAATTTCATTATTTTCACTACATGCGGGGTTCCAGATTTTTCCGGATAAAACGTTACAAAATATAGACCCCGGGCGAATGATTCAGTGTTGATAACCGTAGTACCCTTCAGGATTTTGTCCATGGTAACAACCTGCCTGCCTAATGCTGAAAAAATAGTGATCGAGGCTAAATCGTTAGCAGTTTCCACATTCAGAACATTGCTAAAAGGGACCGGATACACATTGATGCCTTTTGCAATCGAGTTTTCGCCAGTTCCAACAGGCTGAAAAATTCCCCAAAGATAATTTGCAATGGTATCGTTCACTACATTGATTCCCCGGTTTGGATCACCGGTCCATTCGCCGCCATTCCATCCTGAACCTTTGAAGAACTTATAATAATAAGTCCCGGCAGGTAACGACATGGTAATGGAATAAATGGAATCATTGTTCGGATCGGTCAGTTCATTGTTCGGATTGGTGCTTGGCTCATTCCATGTACCATAGATGCCGCCGAAGCTTCCGGCAACCCACACTTTCTCACCTGCTGCCAGGCCTGAGCCATGCATGTCAACGTTCATGATTACTTCAGGTACAAATGGATTAGGATCATTGTTAAGAATGATATCATCAAAATACATCACCATATCCTCCGTCAGGGTAAGAGGATCCTCAAAATCGGGCATCAAAGCAATGATAGGATAAGGACCTGTTTTTGACGTAAAATCGAAAACCATATCTTCCCATCTGCCCGTTGAGGTTTGGGGTCCCGTTGAGGCTTGTTCAAGGGTTCCTGCTGCGCCTCCTTCAATTTTGAATTTGACCGGGCTGATACGTGGTTTCCAGACTTTCACATGCATGTATTTATTCGTGGATACATCTACCGGTGTTGTTGACCAAAAACCGCCCCATGGCACTCCGTCTTTGTCACGAACAAATTTAATGACATACGAACTGGTATTGATACCGCTTTTGTCAGGGTTTGGGAAAAGTGTCATGGAACTCAAATCGGTCGGGGGGCCTAACATATAATTAAGAGGCATGATCTCATAATCTTCGATGATATAAACAGCAGGGCTGTTGGGTGCAGGATTGTTATTTACCACAATATCATCAAAATAAATAACGATATCATCCGTAAGGTTAACCGGATCAGCGAAGTCGGGCATGAAAGCAATAACAGGATAGGTACCGGTTTTAGAAGTGAAATCAAATACCATGTCTTCCCATGTGCCGGTAGAAGTTTGCGCTGTTGTGGATGCCATTTCAAGTGTGCCTGCCGCACCTCCTTCAAGTTTAAATTTGATTGGGCTGATACGGGGCTTCCATACTTTGACATGAACATATTTGTTAACAGTCACATCGACAGGTGTTGGCAATGCTGACCAGAAACCTTCCCAGGGTATCCCGTCTTTATCGCGTACAAATTTCACGACATAGGCACTGGTATTAATCCCAGATGGATCAGGATTGGGCACAACTGTCATACTGCTTTGATCATCGGCACCCCCCATCATAACATTCATAGGAATGCATTCGTAATCGGCAATTACCTGCGCACGAACGAAACCGGTCATGGCCATAAGCATTGCAAAAATGAGTAGATTTTTCTTCATTGTTTTTGGTTTTTGTTTAATGATGTGATTAGTGTTAAAGAAAACTGTTCAAGTTTGAAAATAAGAGAGGGTTAAGGAGTTCCATAACCCTCTCCCGGGTAATAAGAAATAAAAATTACGGTTTGTACATCGCTGCGATTTCTGTTTCTGTGAGTGTCCGGTGGTAAACACGAACTTCATCCAGCCAGCCGCCGAAATGGTTTGAAGTAGGATATTGATATCCGCCCCATGCTTCAGTCGCCCACATCGTACCGCCACGTGATTGAATGAATCCAAAGGCCAGTTCATTCACAACATCAGGTTCAACGCCTGCATATTTAAGACCCGCAGCACCTGCTTTTGGATCGCCGGCCGGCCATAAATTGAAATCCATTGATTTCATTTTTTCCCCATTCAGGTAAATGGTTGCAATTTTTGTCGCATGATCGAAAGAGATAACAACAAATGCCCATTTATCTTTCATCAGTGCAGCCACACCACCCGAACCAGTGAGATCCTTGCAGAAAGTCCAGCCCTGCCAGCCACCATTGGCGCCGGTTTTTCCATCGCCATTAAACGCAAGGTCATCACTGAAAGAGCCGCCGGCTCCATTGTCATATTGAGCGGCAAGCTTGCAATTGCCATAATCACCGGCAATTTCAAACTGAAATCCGTAATATGCGCCTAATCCCATCACAAAATGACCTTTGGGATTTCCTCCGGCATCCAAATGCCCGACAGAATTTGTTTTAACCCAGAAACACAAGGAAAAGTCCTGGGTGTTTGAAAGCAACTCCCCGTTCGGGATTTCAATAATACTCGACGTTCCGTTAAATTTTGCACATTGTCCGGCTGCCGTATTGAATGAGTTTTCATAAGTAATGGAAACGATCCCATTTGTTTTAGGATTGAAAGTTCCGATCTGATCATTGGCATTCCCATCGAAACTCCAGTAAGCAATAGCGCCACCGGGAGCATAAGGTCCGACTGTGGTGAAATTCCTCACGAGATTGGTAATTGACTGAGCATCTGTCGACTTAACACCATTGATCTTTAACATGTAAGGTGTGCCTGTGCCCAGCGGTGTGACAGGAACAATGGTAATCTGAGATCCTGAAGGGGTCAGTGTCAAAGCAACTGCTGAATTATCAAGCGTATTAACCAGGGTAACTGTGTTTGCTGTAACGCTTGAACCCGAAACAGCAACTGTAAAACCGGCTACAATGGTGGGGTTTGTAGGAATATTGGTGGGAGCAGTCTGACCATTCATGTCAATAGATCCTCCAGCCAATAATGCTTTCAGGGAAGACATACTAAATGTAATGGTATCTTCTTTTTTCTTACAACCAACGCCGCCGATCATGAGACCTGCGACAATCAGCATCACATTAAAAATTACAAATGGTTTTCTCATAGTTACTTAAATTTAAAGGTTAGACAAAATATTCATTGCATTCATATATAAATCTCTACCAGTTAGGGTTTTGAACAAGAGAACCCTGTGATATATCGATTTCACTTTGAGGAATCGGAAGAAGTTCATGTTTGCCGGCAATAAATCCCAACGGACCCAGGGCCTGCACAGCTCTTCCGGTTCGTACCAGGTCCCAGAACCTCCATCCTTCCATGGCAAGTTCCTGCCGCCGTTCATTGAAGATAATGTCCCGCAATTCCGCTTGATTTAGTGTTGTTATATCCGGGAGAATGTTGTTGTTTCCCTGGCGGGCACGTTGCCTGACCTCATTCAGATATATTAACGCATCAGCGGGTTTATTATTTTCATTCAGGGCCTCAGCAGCCATCAGCAACACATCGGCATAACGGATCAGCCGGCGGTGATGCCCCCATTGAGTGATCGTATTGTTACCCGGAACCCACACTTTGCGCGAATAACATTCTATTTCAATGATATTACCCTGTTCATCATAAGTGATATCCGGTGTGCTTCCGTCACCCAGTATTACCACACCATCAATCGTATCTTTCAGGTTAATTACGGTTCCTTTATAACGCGGGTCTCCGGCAAGGTATGAATTCCTCAGGTTGATGGTGGGGCGGCTAAAACCCCATCCGCGGTTGGGGGTGCCTCTAACACCCTGGGTATTTGCATATTGGTTTCCACCACTTCCGGTCCCTTCAGACTGAATGGCACCGACTTCAAATAGCGATTCAATTCCGTTGTTACCATCCACGCCATTGGCATCAATAAAAAGTGGTTCCAGTCCATACTGATTTGAATTGATCACTTCCAGAGCATATTTTTCCGCATTTACATAGTCATGCCGGAACAAGTACACCCGGGCAAGCAGGGCTTGGGCAGCTCCTCTTGTTGCTCTTCCAAGATCAACACCCTGGTATCCTGATTTTAAGGGTAAATTATCTGCCGCAAAATTCAGATCTTCGATGATCAGGGCATAAACATCCTCAGCAGAAGCCCTTTGTAATTTCAGGGGAGGTTCGGTAGAGGTTACGAGAGGAACTCCGCCAAAGGACCGAACAAAATCAAAATAAATCAGCCCGCGGATAAACCTCACTTCGGCAAGGTATCTGGTTTTCAAAGCCGCATCCATCGAGATTGCCGGAATCTTTTCAATAACTACATTGGCTCTTTTCACACCAACATACAAGGCATTCCAGTACCGGTCAAGGCCATCCTGGGTTGGGGTATGGGTAAAGGTATCATAAGGCCCCACAGTGGTGGCTGCATCATTTGGATTACTCCCTTTTCGGGCATCATCCGACATGATATCAAAAATCGGAAATCCACCTGCATTATAGGCCCATTCCCTTACAGACTCATAAGTGGCATTGGTTGCAAGCAGTGCATCTGAAGCAGATACAGGAAAGGATTGCTGGGTCAGGGTTCCCTGGAGATCCTTGTCCAGAAATTTCTTACACCCCGAAAAGGAAAAGGCTGCGACAATGACCAGAATGGAAAGGTATAATTTTTTTTGCGTTCTCATATCCGTTAAAAGTTTAAATTGATACCTATTGAATAAACAGCAGTTAT
This sequence comes from uncultured Bacteroidales bacterium, assembly GCA_903875045.1. Taxonomy (GTDB): domain Bacteria; phylum Bacteroidota; class Bacteroidia; order Bacteroidales; family FEN-979; genus CAIVAT01. Next base: position 70,091 of record CAIQUS010000157.1, on the reverse strand, counting down.
CGGGTATATTCCATAATCGATCCCTGCAGATAAAACATCGCCGCTGCCAATTTCCGGTGTATACCCGGTAAATTTTGTGAGGGTGTAAAGGTTATCGGCTTTCACATAAAGCCTGATCTTTTGCATAAATATTTTATTGCTCCAGGCAGAGGGGAGTGAATAACCCAGTACAACATTGCGGATCCTGAGAAAAGATCCATCCTGAATGAAACGATCAGACGGGGTGTAGTTGTAACCGCCAAATGATGGCCGTGGTTCGGTGGTGCTTGTACCTTCACCACGCCAATAATTGAGTACGTGGGCCTCAAAATTATATGGATCAGGTCTGACTACCTCTTTGGCATTGAATATTTTATTTCCCGTTTGACCTTGAACGTTGACTGACAAGTCAATGCCATAAATCTCAAACCCTAAGTTGAAACCAAAAATGAATTTTGGGATAGGGGATCCGATATTGGTTCTGTCCCTGCCATCGATTTTCCCATCCTCATTCACATCCACAAACCTTAAATCACCAACACCGGCCTGACTGCTGTGGGGATAAGCATCCAATTCAGCCTTGTTCTGAAAGATCCCATCGGTTTTATATCCATAGAAAGACCCGATCGGTAATCCTACAATACTACGGGTAACCGGGATTCCGTTGCCAAGATAACCGCCAATCAGTGCGTCATCAACACCGCTGATGCCGCCAATATTCAACACTTCATTGTGTATGGTGGTTCCTAAAATGCCAATGTTGTATTTCAATTTACCAACCTTGTCGCGCCAACCCAGGTTGAATTCATATCCCCTGTTAACAACCGATGCAGCATTGAACCTCACTTTGGCTCCTGAACCATTTCCAAAATAACCAGGTACAGAAAGTAAAATGAGGATATCTTCGGTTTTTTTGTTGTAGTAATCGAACTCAGCAGTTAACCTGCTGTCGAACAATCCAAATTCAAGCCCGATATCTGTTTGGGTGGTAACCTCCCATTTCAGGTTAGGATTTCCGTTAATCCCAAAAGATGCCCCGGTGTTGGGATCACCATTAACCCCAAAGATGGCAAGTATGTTCGACTCGACCCTGGCATAGCGATCCCAATATGGAATTTTATCATTGCCTAGTTTTCCCCAGCTTGCTCTTACTTTCAATTTATTCAGCCATGAAATATTTTGCATAAATTTTTCCTGTGAAACATTCCATGCCAACGCAAAAGAGGGGAAAGTTGCATAACGGCTATTGGTAGAAAATTTGGATGAACCATCACTCCGGATGGTGGCTGTGAGAACATATTTTTTATTAAACACATAGTTTACGCGGAACAGAAATGAGATCATGGAATAATACTGGTTCAGGTCGACCGACTCCCCAATACTGCTTATGGTATTTACGTTATTGGTAGGATCATATATATAAGAGGGCTGAATATACCAGAAACTTGACCCGTCGCGGAGCAGGTTGGCACCCGAAAGATTTACCCCTTCCGAAGTTGTATTTTGCATGGTATATCCGGCAACAGCATCGATCGAATGTTTCCCGAAATCCTTTTTGAAATTCAATGTGTTTTCCCACAGCCAGGTAAAAGTATAGTTGCTGCTTTTATTCAGGCGGCTCAACAGGTTTTGCTGTTGGGAGATTGTTCCGTCAGGATTATAAACAGTAAATGCAGGGGTAAAACTTTCCGATTTGTTATACCCGGCATCAATGCCAAAACTAGTTTTAAAGTTGAAGGCCTTTAAAAAATTGACTTCACCGTATATGTTACCGACACCCCTTACACCTTTATTAAAATTGTTGGAATATGCCAAATTGGCCAGGGGGTTGCCCACATTATATACTACCGCAAAACTTCCATCCTCGTAATAGGGAACCAAAGTTGGATTTGCTCTGTAAACGGCATAAGTCACATCAGGGGCAACTTGCTGGCTGTATGGTGCAACCGTTATATTGTTACCTAATTTAACATACTTCGACAAATTATAGATATTATTTAATTTCAGGTTGATTCGTTCAAAAGAAGACTTTTCAATGATACCCCCCTGTTTAAAATAACCTCCGCTGATATAAAACTGCATGTTTTTTGAAGAGCCTGATGCTGAAAGCTGAAAATCGTACATCGGCGCTGTATGAAAAACCAGATCCTGCCAATCGGTATTTGCTACAGCATCCACATTGTTAAAACTGCCGGGTTTGATCTCATTCGACACAATGGCAAAATCGCGTCCACTTAACAAATCAATTTTTTTTGCCAATTTTTGAATGCCCACCTCACCGGCAAAGCTGAACACTGTTTTTTCTTCCGTGGATTTACCCATTTTGGTTGTAACCATGATGACCCCATTGGCGCCTCTTGATCCGTAAATCGCAGAAGCTGAAGCGTCTTTAAGTACCTCCATGGAGGTAATGTCATTGCTGTTCAGGAAAGAGATATCATCGACAATTACACCATCGACCACATAAATTGGATTTGAATTTCCAAAAGTGCCAACTCCCCTGATCCGAACCGCAGGATTATCGCCAGGTGTACCGGAGGTACTTGTAACCTGTACGCCGGTCACATTGCCCTGAAGGCTTTGGACAGGGTTCAAAGCTGTAATTTTTGTAATGTCTTCAGATTTTACACTTCCTACGGATCCCGACAAATCACTCTTCCTTACTGAACCATAACCAATGACAACAAATTCATCCAGCGTTGTTTTTTTGGGGTCGAGGAGTACATCAACCACTGTTTTATTTCCCAATTCAATCTCCTGTGTGTTGTAGCCAACGTAGGAAAAAACCAGGATCGTTTTATCCGATTTAACAGAAATGGAATATTTTCCATCGATATCAGTCACAGACCCTGTTGTTGTGCCTTTGGTAACGATAGTGGCACCGGGTAATGTCTCTTTGGTATCGCTTGCTTTAACAACCCCTGTAATGGTTCGGACCTGAGCCTGGGAAATGGCAAAAAATCCGGCAAAGAATAGTACCATTAATCCAGTTGTTTTTATCCGGAAGGATCTTTTAAATGAATAAAGGTTTGCCATAATGCGAATGTTTCGTGAATGAAAATACGAAATAACAAAAAAAAAGTACTGATTCATAACTTACTTTACCAATGTGCCCCTTGCACGGTTACACCACCAATTTGAAGAGGCAAACCATGGGTACGCCAATACTACGTTACCTATAGGAGCAATATACATATATTATTGTATATCTATGCTTTATCATGTATTATTGTGAAAAGAAAAACGAAATAATATGGAGAGAAAATTAAAATTGCATGATGAATTCGACCAGGTTTTTATCCGATTCAAGGGTTAAACGCCGCCGTAACCGATACCTTCTGGTTTCAACACCTCTGAAACTGATGTTGAGTAAAGGAGCTATCTCCTTCGATGAAAGGTTCAGCCGGAGGAATGCGCAAAGTTTCAAATCACTCTGCGTGAGATCAGGATAAGTTGATTTCAACCTTTTAAAAAAATTCTCATGAGCCTGGTCGAAAAGTTCTTCAAAAACCTTCCAATCGTTGTCGTTCGAAATATTTTTATTGATCAGGGACATAAGTCTTTCGAAATAACGCTGAGGGTATCCAGTCCCAAGTTTTTCGTGTTGTTTGTCCAGTTCATTCTTGATCTCGATCAGCAATTCATTCTTTTTAATAATCGCCATGGTTGAATCAGCCAGTTGCATGTTTTTAAATGAAATTTCTGTCTGAAGGTTTTCATTTTGCAACTTAATGATTTCCTGGTCCGCCTGCTGCTTTTCAAGCCGGGCTTTTGCCTCATTTTCAATCCGTAGCTGTTCATGCTGACGAATAACCCTCAATCGGAACAGATTTCTGCTCAGCAGGAGGGCTCCCATGGTAATCAAAACATAAAACATCCAGGCCATGGTACTGGCATACCATGCAGGCTTCACCCTGAAATTCAACCTGATGGGTTCAGTAACTTTTCCGGCACTCATTAAACTTCTCACCATAAAGGTGTAATCGCCTTTGGGAAGTCGTGTATAAACAACCTCAGTCAACGGAGTCCATTCACTCCAGTCGCTATCGATCCCTGATAATTTATACTGGTAAAGCTGTGTGAGATGTCTGTTGTTAATAGCTACGAAGGAAAATGAAAGGGTGTTCCGGGTATATGGTATTGTTGATGTCAGTTCAGTTGGATCGACCCGTTGCCGGTTACCTGAAGAATTTATGCAGTAAACATTCCTGAAAAGCAACTTTGAATGATCATTTACCCCCCGATTCAGCAGGTTCAGATTAATCAATGCAAACCCGTTATCCAAACATATCAATTGCCGGTTTTCGTCAAATGGCTCCATGTTTTCATAGTTGTCAACCATCTGAATGGCATAAAGTGGTAAATACAGGTGCAATAACATCGTGACCTTATTGTTTTTAATCTCGAACAGGCCAACATCGTTTTTTCTGATAAACCAATAGCAATCATTGCCTTTTTCGATAATTCTTGAACAAGCTTCAAAACCCTGTAGTTGCCGGTTGAGCTCATCATAATAGATGATCTTGTTTTTCAAATCGTCCCAGGTAAACAATTTTGATCCGGTGGTGAAAACGACCCGATTGCTTATTTTAAAAACCCGGATACCAAAATCGGAGGGAAACCCGTCTTTTTTGCCAAAGGAGACGAGCGATGTCACGCTGTCCAACGATTGTGAAAGTTGAAGTTTATACAGCCCCTTAACCGCATGGCCTACCCATACATTCCCGAAATGATCCATCTCCAGAAAACGGGAAGGTTCGAGATAACCTTTTATCTGGTTGGAAAAAGTCCAGCTATTATTTTCCTTCTTAAATACCACCAAAGGCGAATAGGTACTTTGGATCAGATGCTCACCCTCCGTTGTGAATATTTTTTGGGTACAAAACCCACCACTAGCCGTGGAAATCTTCCTGAGGTTGTTCCCTTCAACGATATAGGTACCGGATGTATGCCCGCAAATCAGCTTTCCATCGATTACTTTCAGCTCCCATACCTGCCCTTGGGAATTGTTCAGAAAACCGGCATAGGAAAAGGTTCCGGTGACCGGATCATGCCTGTAGGTAAATATTCCCCGGTTGGTGCCAACATATAGTATGTTGTCAAGAATTGCCGCCGTATAAACCGCTCCAAGTTGTTCCCCCTTATCCTGATAAATGTCAACAAGATTGTCGAAAAAAATATGGTCAATTCCTTTATCCAGTCCAACCCACACGGTTCCGTTGACATCACTGCAAAGGGAAAGCACGGTATTGTTTTGCAGACCGTTTTCATCGTGAAGATGATACAGGATTTTTCCCTCCATGTTGAGTACGAATAAACCCTTGACAATGGTACCGAAAACCAGCTTGTCGCCCAAAATCAGCCCATTGTTGATCCGGTATTCCCTGAATTTGTCATTGGCTTCAGTTTTCCATGGAGCAATTACTTTACCATCGTATAAAAACACGCCGTGGGAGGTTGTACCTATAAGGAAACTATCGTCTTTATATGGCAAAATGGTTTTTACCTCCGTTCCAATGAGTTCATCTCCATGTTCAATCATGACAATCTGGTCATTGATCACCTCGTAAAGGATACCATTCACTGCCTGAACAAAAATGCGATCCCTCGCCTTAAGTAAAAAAATAATGCTACCGGGCAATTTCACAGGTTTAACTGTATGCTGGTCATAGACAAACAAGGAAGAGAAGCCCTGAAAGTAAATTTTTTCACGGCACTGTACAATTTTCCAATATTCACAATTATGAAATGAACTGTCCTTTGTGGATGGTTTTAACGAGGTATACGACAGTTCATGACCGGCATTCTCCTTCCAAAAACCAAATTCTTCATACGATCCGGTATAAATACTTTTGTCGGGCGCGACATACACGGAACGAACGATCGTTTGATCAGGGTTTCTGTAAGTTTGCCAACCGGTGCCGTCAAAAATAACCAGCCCGTCATTATTGGCAACATAAACGAAGCCTTCATCATCCGCCGTGACCGACCAGTTCTGGCTGCCTGCATGATAATCCTGTTTGGTATAATGTTTTACCAGATAGGTTGATTGTGCGGTGGAATGATGAGTAAAACCAGTTGAAAACAGAAGAATTAAGAAAAGGGAAAAGCGCTCGGTTTTCATCAGTGGGAGGCGAGAGGATCTAGTCTATCAACAGATTGGCTTTCAGTTTTATCCCAGCAGACGAATTGCCGGCCATGATGATAAAATTGCCCGGATCAACCTTCCATTGTTTGCCTTTTACATCATAATAGGCAAATGAACGAAAATTGAGAGGTATCGATACCGTTTTCTCCTGACCGGGTTCAAGGGTGACCTTTGCGAATCCTTTAAGTTCCTTCAACGGGCGTTGAACACGACTGTGATCATCTGCCACATACAGCTGAACAACTTCGCTGCCGGCAACCTTTCCGCTATTTTTCACCCTTAAGGAAACAAGATATGAAGCATTTGCTTTTTTTTCAACCTGAAGATCCGAAAAAATAAAGGTTGTGTAGGATAATCCGAATCCGAACGGGAAAGTCGGAACAAGTTTATTCTTTTCCAGATAGCGGTAACCGGTAAAAATGCCTTCTTCATAAGGTGCATCGAGATTCTTATCCATATAATTCTGATAAGCAGGTGTCTGTTCATATCCGCTGATGAATGAAAAAGGCAATTTAGCTGATGGATTGTGTTTACCAAACAAAACAGAAGCAATGGCATTTCCCCCCTCCTGCCCTGAAAAGAAAGTTTCGATCAACACCGGAACCTTTTTTAACCAACTGGATGTGATTACAGGTGTTCCCGTGTTCAATACCACGATGGTATTTGGATTAACCGCTGCCACGGCTTTGATCAGCTCGTTTTGATTTCCGGGCAAGCTAAGTCCTCCGATCCGGTCGAAACCTTCGCTTTCAAAACTATCGGAGGTTCCTGCAAAAACAATCGCAACATCAGCATTCCGTGCGATATTTACAGCTTCAGCAATCAGGGTACTTTGTGCTTTTTCCACAGGCAAATCCCATCCAAGCATAAGCACGGCAGTTCCTCCGTTCTCGTAATATTCGATCTGGATATTGTATGATTTCCCTGCCACCAGGTCTATTTTTGCTGAATCAACCGTAGAACCATGATCAGTCCAGTTGTCGATCAGTTTTCTGCCATTGATGAATAAACGAACTCCGTCATCACTGGTTGTAAAAAAGGTAAAAGTCCGTGAAACAGGCGGGGTAATGGAACCACTCCAGCGGACAGAATAGTTGTCTTTTCCCACTCCCGGAGCGGGGGCATTGTCATCCCATGTGAAATACAATGTTGAATCGGTGCGTGTGAATGCCGGTACACCTTCGAGTTTAACATTGTTGAAAAATTCTGCTTTGAGCCCGTTGGCTGTCAAACCTTCCGATTGAAGATATTGCTTCCCAACAGGCAACAAGGGTGAGGTTCGCAGCTCATCTCCTGGTGCGAAAAAAACCTGGGCACTCTGCCTGACCATTTTCCGGATGCCATCGAGTGGTGATATGCTATAGGATGGTTCAACATGCGAACTGCCCCCTCCCCCAACGCGGGCAATGGCTGCATTTGGACCAATAACTGCTATGTTTTTCAGATTGTTTAAATCCAGCGGGAGAAGGTTTTTCTCGTTTTTCAGCAATACAATACTTTCTTTGGCAAACTCAAGGGCAAGCTTTTTATGCGCATTGCCAGTGAGAACTGTAGTGTCGGGTGTAACCGTTTGGTCGAACAATCCGGCCATAAATTTTACCCGTAAAATCCGGCTTACTTTATCGTTGATCGTCTCCTCTGACACTTTGCCTTCCTTCATGGCTTTTTTCAGATTCACCATCGAAAACACATCTCCTGCCGGCATCTCCAGATCAAGCCCGTTGTTTGCGGCATTTACGGTTGAATGAGTTGAAACCCAGTCGGAAACAACCAGTCCTTTGAAACCCCAATCCTTCTTAAGAATATTGGTAAGCAACTCCTTATTCTCACTGCACCACCATCCGTTCACCTTGTTGTAGGCCGACATGACAGTAAGCACGCCGGCTTCTTTCACCGCAGCTTCAAAAGAAGGCAGGTAAATTTCCCTCATGGCACGCTCATCTGCCACCACATTTATTTCGGTTCGCCGCCACTCCTGATTGTTGAGTGCAAAATGTTTGACGCTGGCAATCACATCATGCGATTGAAGGGCTTTGATAAAATTCAAGGCCAGGCGGGATGCAAGCCAGGGATCCTCTCCATAGCTTTCAAAATTACGTCCACCGGCCGGGAAACGGTGTATATTCACACATGGTCCCAGTAAAAGGTTCCGTCCTTTGGCATGTGTTTCAGCGGCCAGAGCCTCTGCAAACCGAACAATCAGATTTGTGTCCCAGGTAGCTGCCATGGCAACCCCGCATGGGAAGGAGGTTGCTTTTCCCCAACGGACACCCAACGGGCCATCTGTCATTTTGAAAGCCGGGATACCAAGCCTGGTGTTTTCACGGGTATCAAAGCCAAGGTCTCCCGACCCGGAAAGCTGGTCAATCTTCTCCTCAATGTTCATCTTGCTCAGCAAATCCTTAACCCTTTCGTCAACTGATGCTTTCGGATCTTTATAAACCTGCGAGTGGATCGTTGGGGCAATCAGAAGGCAAATCGTAATCAGGCAGGCTAAAAGAAGTTGATTCTTCATCGTTTATGAATTATTTGTTTTGTTATGCACTTCACCCCGTGTTTCTCCTTGAGTGATCATTGGATGAGGCTTGCTAATCCCCATCCTGAAGGATGGGGTTAGGAAGGCTCTACCACCAGTGTCTGAATGGAATGCGGCAGACTGGTGATTTCAGCAGCCTGCCCTGCGATCCAGAGACGGTACTGGATTTTCTCATCGGTTTGATTCATCACAATAACCGCAATTTTTCCATCGGTATTCTCAAAAGCAGTGGTTTGTAATTGTCCCCGGCTTGTGGAACTGATGATTCTTTTTGCTCCGGGCCGGATAAACTTGGAAAAATGGCCAATGTAGTAGAAAGAATTCAGGTAATATAATTCTCCGGTTTTTGTGTTGGCATGAAGTGGTGCAAAACAAAGATTCTGAACATGGTTGGGCCCGCCTGTTTCATCCAGTAAAATATTCCAGTCGGTCCAGCCAACAGTTCCATTGTTAAAATCGTTGATCATGGAGCGACCGTACATTTCGCCCCATTTCCATTCATTCATCTTACTGAAAGTAAAACTCTCGGCACATCCTTCTGTAAAAATCAAGTGTTTACCCGGGAAAGCCTCTGATACGCGTTTTACATTGTCGTAAATATTCCCTCCGCCTGTCCAGCTCTCATACCAGTGAAAACCAATGCCCCAGACATATTTAGCCGCTTCCGGATCGGATAGAATGGTGCTGGCCCGCTGATAGATCAGGTCGCGGTTGTGGTCCCAGGCAATGAGCTTTTTATCGGTCATACCCGCTTTTTGCAAAGTGGGGCCGAGAAATTTTTTTATAAAATCCCGCTCCTCTTCTGCAGTATAAATACAGGATTCCCATTTTTGCCGGGCCATGGGTTCATTTTGGACACTGATTCCCCACACCGGGATACCTTCCTCCTGATACGCCTGGATAAACTTTACAAAATAATCGGCCCAGCTTTGATGGAATGCAGGCATCAATTTACCCCCATGCAACATATCATTGTTGTCCTTCATCCATGCCGGCGGACTCCAGGGACTGGCATACAGCGTAAGTTTTCCGCCAGCTGCTGCAATAGCCTGTTTAATAAAAGGAATACGAAACTCTTTGTCATGTGCGATGCTGAAAGATGTTAATGCAACGTCATGATCTTTTACATAGGTATAACTGCCGCTGGAAAAATCGCAACTGTGAATATTGGTTCGTGCCAGTGTATATCCAATCCCTTGTTGCACATCAAAATACTTTTGCAGAATTTCCTGTTGCTTCGCTTTTGGCATTTTTGCAAAAGTTTCGGCCGAAGCATCAGTCAAGGCGGCACCTATGCCAATGAATGTCTGAAAAGCCTTCGCAGGATCGACAAACACACATGGCTGTGTTTCCAAAGGTTGACCGAAATCTGACAGATATAACGTTTCAGTTACCGACAACCTGTAATCCGTTTTCTCAGCCGTGGTATAAACTGTTACCTTTATAGTTGCCGGACCAGCGGGATTGTTGCCTGCAACCAATGGGTTAGCGAATAAAATGAATCCCAATCCTAAAAACAGAACCAAATTTTTCATACCTGTTCGATTTCATTATGCTGCAATGTTCCGATCACAATGTGATGCTCATATTATAAATTCATCAGGGATTTCCAATCATCCTGTAAAATCTTACATAATCGACCTGCATCGAGGCCGGGAATACGGTTGGATCAACACCTTGGGCCCCACCCCAATCGCCTCCGACGGCTACGTTAAGCAAAAGATGAAAGCGTTTATCAAAAGGCCATACTCTCTGACCTGTTCCTTCATTGACACTGGTAAAAATCAATTGATCATCAATATACCCTCTGATGGCGTAAGGTGTCCAGTCAACACGATACAGGTGATATTCCGTAGTTGCATTGGCAATCTTTTTTACGGCTGTTTTTTGATTGTTCAATTTGAAATAATAAGCCTCACAATGGGTGCTGATATGAATCACATTGATATCATATCCAACATGTTCCATGATATCAATTTCGCCTGATTTCGGCCAGTCGCCATAAGCCCAATCTGTTGGCAGCATCCAAATGGCCGGCCAGGTGCCTTTACCTGCAGGAACAATGGCTTTTACTTCGATCCTGCCATAAAGAATATCCCCTTTGTTTTTGGTAATCAGCCTTGCAGAGGTATAGTTCCTGCCCCCGACATCCTCTTTTATGGCGGTAATCGTCAGCTTGCCATCGGCGACGCTGGCATTTTTCAGCACATTGGTGTAGTATTCGAGTTCATTGTTACCCCATCCGCTTCCGCCAATATCATAACCCCACTTTGCGGGATCAGGAAGGCCGGTATAGTTAAACTCATCCGCCCAAAACGGGGCAGATTCAAATGTCCAGCCCTTATCTTGCGGAGGTTCAGGAGTTGATATATAAGGCTTGGCTCCATTGTTATCAGCCTGACAGGCTGATATGGTGAGCCCCCAAAAAATCAGGACCAGGAATTGCGTGATTTTCATTGGATTTTAATGTTTACAGGTGTAAATGAACTCATTCCCGATCCCTCCGAATAAGGCGGGTCGGGAATGAGTAAGGTTTTTTAAAGTTTAATAGCCAGGATTTTGTACAAGTTTTGTGTTTGTAAGTTCAGCAAGCGGAATAGGCAAAATTTCATTTTTCCCGGAAGTAAACCCCTTGGAAGCAAGGGCTGTTGCAGCCTTCCCTGTACGAACCAGGTCAAACCAGCGATGACCTTCCGTAGCAAGTTCGAGGCGACGTTCCTTATAAATATTATCAAGCGTGGCTGGAACAGAAGGCAGCCCCACACGCGCACGTACCTTGTCGAGATACTCCTGCGCCTTTGCCAGATTTCCGTTTCCACGAACGAGTGCTTCAGCTTCCATCAGGTATGTATCAGCCAGGCGGATTTCCATGACATCATTTGGATAGTTCAGAACCGGATCTCCTCCGATGGTGTCCTTGAACTCTTTCAACGGGGCGAACTTTGCAACAAAATAACCTGTATTCTGGTATCCTTTTTCATAGGTACACAGCCCTGCAGTTTTCAAACTGTCAACATTTACGACTGTATATTTATATCGCGGATCGTTCTTCAGCAAGGCAATAAGCTCCGGTGTTATCGGGTTAAATCCCCATCCGGCCATGTAGGTTGGCCCCACGTATGCTCGCGGCCCGCACATCTGCGTATACACATTGCCTTCAAAATTTGGCCATGCCTCCCAACCTGACATCGCTTTGTAGGTATGAACAATTTCGAAGATTGATTCTGCATTGAATTTGTTATCTGGACGGAAGATCATCCCAAAATCAGACAGCAAATGGTAATTCGGGGAACTGTTGACCTGTTCAAACAAATCGGCCGCTTCAAGCATACGACCTTCATTGTTCTGAAAAAGAATTACTTTACCCAACAAGGCGATGGCAGCCATTTTAGTTACCCTGCCATTTTCACTTGGTGATACAGCAACAGGCAGATCAATGATTGCTTCATTCAGGTCCTTTTCAATCTGGGTCCAAACTGCCTCCGGAGTGGCTTGCAGAACATTGAAAATTTCTTTTGTATCGAGTGGTTTTGTAAATAAAGGTACATTTTTAAACAGGCGTACCAGGTCGAAATAATAATAGCCGCGTAAAAATTTACATTCTGCAATGTACCTCGCTTTTAGTGTGGCACTCATGCCCGGCACTGCATCAAGTTTTGAAAGTAGCACATTCACCCGGTATACCCCTGTGAAATTTCTGTTCCAGAAATCGCCCTGTATGCCTGTAGCTGCATCAATGGTATAATTATTCCAGACTTGCCATGCAGGAACATCCGAGGAGCTGCCACCCCCGGCATAGCAATCATCGGAGGCAGAGTTGAGCGGACCGATTTTATTCGAATAGGTTTTACCGCATTCAGTACCTAACGGATCATAACAGGACACCAATCCCTTGTATGCTTCGTCTGCATTTTTATAGTAATTGCTTTCCAGGGTGGTACCCTTTGGGTCAACTTCCAGGAATTTTTTTGAACAGGAGTTCAGAATCAGCCCCACCAGGACCAAAACACTCAGATATATTTTAATTTTTTTCATCGTTTTCAATTTTACAGGTGATTAAATAGTAACCGTTAATCCGATCATAAACGACCGGGCTTGTGGATAAACTCCACGGTCGATGCCATAACTGCTTCCACCAATTTCAGGATCATAACCCTTATACTTTGTAAAGGTTATCAGATTGTTGGTGGTAACATATACCCGCAGCAGCTGTAAACCAATTTTCTCAACAATCTTTTTGGGAATTGTGTAACCCAATTGGATGGTTTTGAACCTGAAATAAGAGCCATTTGTTAAAAAGAAAGTGGAGGGTTTGCTGAAGTTTCCATTCGGGTCACCAACGGCAAGACGGGGGTAATCGGTCGACGTTCCCGGGCCAGTCCAACGGCCTAATGCATCGGAAGTCCAGTTGGCTGTAGGAATATCGAGACGGCGTAATCCGTTGAAAACGTCATTGCCGGCAACACCCTGGCAGAAAACCATAATATCAAATCCCTTAAAAGCCGCATTGATCGTGAAACCATACGACCATGTTGGTGTGGGATCCCCGATAAAAGTACGGTCATTTGCATCAATTTTGCCATCACTATTCAAATCAGCATAACGAAAATCACCCGGTTTTGCATTGGGTTGAATCATATTTCCGTTTTTGTCGACGTAACCCTGAACTTTGGACATTGATTGAAAAATATCCAGTACCTGGAACCCATAAAAAGCACCAATGGGATGCCCGACGGCCAGCCGGCTTATTTCGTAACTGCTTGACTGGAATGTTGCTCCTGAGATAAAATCTACTGTTCCAAGCTCCGTGATTTCATTTTTCAGGTATGAAGCATTTCCACTGAATTTCAGATCGAATTCACCAATTTTCTTATGGTAGCCTAATTCCATTTCAACACCCTTATTGGTCATGGAGCCTACGTTCCCTGTCGGAAATCCTGCGGCACCCACATAACCCGGTAAAATAACCGGTTGCAGCATACCTGTTGTGTTTTTATTGAACCAGTCGAAAACCAGGGTAAGGTCCTGGAAAAATGTGGCCTCAAATCCCAGGTTTAACTGGCTTGTTTGCTCCCATTTCAAATCAGGATTTGCGGGGGCGTTTGGGCTGTATCCGATCACATAACCATCAGCCCCAAATGTATAATTTCGTCCTCCTCCCACAGTTGACATGTATTGAAAATCACCGATGTTATCATTGCCATTGACTCCATAAGAACCACGGAGTTTAACAAATGTTACAACCTTATTTTCCGGCCAGAAATTTTCCCGTGAAGCTACCCAACCAATGGAAGCTGATGGAAAAATACCATATTTGTTGTTACTTCCAAACCGGGATGAACCATCACGGCGGACAATACCGGTGAACAAATATTTTTCGTTGTAGTTGTATATCACACGGGCAAAAATTGAACTGACCTTATGGTCAGGGGTTTCCCAGCCACCTCCTACCCTGTCGGCGGCGACCACATTATAGTTCATTGAGGCCTCTGCAAAAGTATTTACCGGCAGGTTTTTATAGGTGGCATTCACCCCAATGAAATTTTCGACAAAAGCACTTGTCCCGATCAGAACTGTACCATTGTGTTTTCCGAAGCTGCGTGTATAAGAAGCTGTATTCTCCCAATTCCAGATAAAACCCCTGTTGTTCGACCGGTAATAGGAGTTATTGGAAGTGGAGGTTGATGCATTCAGATAAGAAACCGGTGAAAAACTTTCATCGCCATAAAATGCCAGTTTAGCTCCAATATCCGATTTTACTTTCAACCCTTTGATGGGCTCAATCTCAGCGTACATGTTGCCGATGAGATTATCAGACCATCCAAAATTGCCCAGCCGGGTTTGAATGTAAGCAAGCGGGTTGGTCATTTCCTGACCAACATATTGCGAAATTCCGTAAGGATTACCATTGGCGTCTCTCACCACAAAATGATCAATGTACGGTGAAGCGTTGGCAATGGCAGGGTCTGTGATCACTGTTTGTGTGATGGGATCCAGGTTGATGGCCGATGACAGCGGGCCGCCATACTCACTGTTGGTATTGAGCGAACCCTGGCTCTTGATATGGGTATAGCCAATATTATTCCCAAATCGTAACCAGTCTTTTACTTTATGTGCCGAATTAAAACGCAGGTTAAGCCTTTTGTAATTGGAAATGTCGGTGGCGATTACCCCTTCCTGGGTAAAATATCCCATGGACGTATAATAGTTCGATTTATCATTTCCGCCGCTGATGCTTAATTCATAATTCTGAATTTTTGCCGATTTATTAAAAATGGTGCTTTGCCAGTCGGTCCCGGTGCCAAATGAAGAAGGATTATCAAAAACGACCGGGCCTCCGCCATTGACAGAAGCTTCATTTCTTAATGTTGCATAATCGGTAGCATTGAGCAATTCAAGTTTTTTTGCAGGGGCCTGTGTTCCGAAATATGCGTTGAAATTTACAGACATGCTGCCCGAACCAACCTTTAAACTGCCTGATTTGCCTTTTTTGGTGGTCACGATGATGACACCACTTGCAGCACGGGTGCCATAAATTGCGGCAGATGCGGCATCTTTTAATACCTCGATGGACTCAATATCATCCGAATTCAAATAGTCGATGCCTCCGTTGTCGAGGGGAACCCCGTCAACAACATATAACGGGTTGCTGTTGTTGATGGTTGTTGTACCACGCACACGCACTGTAGATGACGCACCCGGCTGGCCTGAACTGGAAGCCACACTTACACCGGTTGTTCTTCCCTGCAATGCCTGCTCAATGCGTACAATCGGCATATATTCCAGATCCGTGCTTTTAACCTTGGAAATAGCCCCTGTAACTACACTTTTCTTTTGGGTGCCGTAACCAATTACCACCAATTCGGATAATCCCACCGCACTGCTCGCCAGTACCACCTTCAATGGGATGCCTGCAGGTGTTTCAATTTCCTGGGTAACATATCCGACAAATGAAAACACAAGTATTTCAGTTGATCTGGTTGAAGTTATTTTGTAACCTCCTTGTATGTCGGTTGCCGCACCATTCACGGTGCCTTTAACTACGACACTGACGCCTGGCAATGTCTCACCTGTTTTATCG
This sequence comes from uncultured Bacteroidales bacterium, assembly GCA_903875045.1. GTDB lineage: Bacteria > Bacteroidota > Bacteroidia > Bacteroidales > FEN-979 > CAIVAT01. The sequence continues at coordinate 54,347 of CAIQUS010000157.1, read as the reverse complement.
GACACCGTGCCTGTATATTGGAAGGTGTTCTGCGCAATAAGCGTAGTAACGCCAAGCCAAAGAATACCTGTCACAAGCATCAGTCTTCTTCTGAATGCGCTGTAATTTGGAAAATCAGGGTACTTTTTTTTCATGGTTTTAGTGGTATTTTGATAATGGTTTATAATAGGTGATAATGAAGTGGTTTAAATGTTTCTTTGCATCATTTTGTTCCTGACTCTATTTCCATACAACAGAAACGACCGATTGTGCCGGAACAGAACACGAAAAATTCTTTCCCCCCTGTTTCACAGTAAAGGTGGTTAAGGAAGATCCATAATTGCAGGCGATCATTGCCTTTGACCCATTCGGATTTAAAAATGCAACAACCCCGACCCCGGTCAGGCCCGATGTAAAACCAGATGCAATTCTGACTGCTCCGGGTCTTACAAATTTTGAAAAATGAGCAATCGAATAATACTCTTCGTTCAAGGTTACCTGGCCATTGGTCTGGTTAACCGTAACCACCCCGCGGCAATTGTTGCATCCATTGTTCTGAGGACCATAATTTTGATCCAACGCAAGGTTCCAGAGCATGGCTGTCCCCGACCAGTTCAGCATTGTTCCGATGAAGATATTTTTCATGTTCCACATCAGGTTGCCACCAAAATCAGTGGCCCAGGCGCCTCCGGAAATTTCGGTAAAATACAATGCCTTGTCAGGGTGGGCGCTATGAACTGAACTCATGGCCGAAACATCGCCGGCATAAGCGTGAAATGCGGACCCGGCAATATACCTTTTCGCATCAGGATCGTTGAGTATGGAGATCGCATAATTGGTATTGTCCCAATTGTGGTCATAAATAATTATTTTTGTACTGATACCCTCAGATTGGAATTTTGGACCGAGATGGTCTTTAATGAATGTCAACTGCTCACCGGGCTGCATCCCCATGCAGGGATAATTTGCAGTGGCATACAGCGGCTCATTTTGCGGTGTGATGGATGAGATGGTAATACCATGGCTTTTCATAGCCTGTATGTACTTAATAAAATAAGCGGCATATACATCATAACAATCCGTTCTCAATTTTCCACCCTTCATGCTGTTATTGGTTTTCATCCAGGCAGGGGGACTCCACGGCGAACCCATTAATTTGATGGCTGGCGACAAATGAAGGATCTCTTTCAGGATGGGGATCACCTCTGAGGTATCCCTGGACAGTGAGAAATGCTGCAGGGTAAAATCGGTCTGACCTGAGGGTAAGTCGTTATAGGTAAAATCAGACAAAGAGAAGTCCGAGGCGCCAATGGTCAGGCGTAAATAGGAAATTCCGGCGCCGTTAACCGTATCAAATAACTGCCGGAGTAAGGTTTGCCGTGCACCATCACTCATTTTATTGTGTAACAGCCATGCCGAGGAACCGGTTAGCGCTGCCCCAAAGCCTTCGACAGATTGAAGCTGCGTAGCAGTATCAATGGTAACTACCGGGAAAGAGCCGGAAGCGACTTTTTTGATTGAAAGATCAGCCTCCCTGCTTAACAGCTTCGATTTATCTCCTTTTGTAAGCCACAATTGAGCGGTACCTGTCACATCCGAAGGCGGCGGGTCAGGTGCAGCAGGGCCTTCTTTGGCTTTACAGCTCATCACAAGAAGACAAGTGAGAAGGGTCAGCGTTTTACCGAAGTAACCGATACTCGTCAGAAAGAATTTTTGGTGCATGTTCTGAATGCTGTTTTGTCAAATAAAAATAAATACTGTTCCCGAATTAATAATAAATCATATCATCCCTTCGGGATTCTGAAAAAATCAATCCTGCATTATGCTAAAATCCTGTCATCCCTTCGGGATTATGGTAAAACCAACATTTTTCATAATGCAAGCCTGTCCTTTTCATGATTGCATTTCCTGATTCACAGAAAAATATGTTTCTTCATAGAAAGCCCGAAGGGCTGAAATTATTGTAGCATAAACAGGTTCTTCAATTCAATTAACCCCGAAGGGGTGAAATATTTCATTCCAACGTCCCAATTTGATAAAGTCTGATTAATCGGCCTATTATTAGTATCCCGGATTTTGCACCAATTGTTTATTCTTATCCAACTCTGCCTGGGGAATCGGCCAAACCGATTTGTTTACAGTAAGCTTGTATCCTATTTTCTGCCCATCCGGCCCGATGGCATTGTTCATCACTTCAATAGCCCTGCCTGTGCGTTTCAGATCAAACCAGCGGTGGGCCTCATACGCAAGCTCCAACCTTCTCTCCTTCTCAATGGCAAGCCGCATTGCTTCCTGCGAAGAAGCAGGGGTGTCCTGTAGCAAGGCCCTGTGCCGCACCTGGTTAACCAGGGCGGCAGCGCCGACCAGATCGTTTTGCTCATTCAACGCCTCTGCTTTCAGCAGGAGGATATCTGCCAGGCGGATAAAAATATAGTCCTGATCGCTTCCTTCATTAAAATTCCGGTACTTATTTACAAAAGGATAATTTTTCTGAGGCCAGTTTTGATCTGACCATTTTCCGGTTACGTCAAGGAAAATAATGGAAGCATTCTTTCTTACGGTATCCTTTTCATCATCAAAGGCCTTTACAATGTCGTTGGATGGAATATTAAATTTTTTCCAATCCAACCCTCTGAACATTTTTGTTCCCCAGTTACCATCGGTTGCTCCACCGGTATAATTGATCTCAAAAATCGATTCGGCACAATTCTTATTTTGATTATTCCACAAGTCGTTGTAGTTTGGCATAAGACTGTAGCCTCCGGCAATCACCGCATCACAATATTGCGAAACTTTGATCCAGTCGTGCGGTTCCTGTGTGGCATAAACATATCCAAGCATTGAATTTACAGCTCCTCTGGTGACATATCCTTTGTTAATCGCACTAACAGGTACTCCGGCCAGGGCTGTTTCAAGATCAGCAATGATTTGCTTGTATATCGCTGACTTTGCAGCTCTGGGCGGGTAAAGCAGCGGATATATTTCCGCTAAATTGCTTGCACTGATTGTCTTCACCTCCTTCAATTGCAATGGAACATCACCCCAAAGCTGTACCAGTTGAAAATACATGAATGCCCTGATAAATGAGGCTTCCGCAATGATCTCGGTTTTACGTTCCGGCGCAAGGGCGGGATCGGGACAGGAGTTTACATTGTTGATGATGGAATTGGTTTTACCAATGGCTGAATAAAGGTAGCCCCAGTCGCGGCTTACATTTGAATTGGTTGCGTCAAGTTTGAAATCATCAATCTGAAAGTTGGCCGGATTGTCAGCCCCTGCATAAGCGTCATCGGCCTGGGCATCGCCGTTTACAAAATAATCGAATTGAAAATATTCGTTTTTAAAATCACCATAAGCGCCGCCCAGGGCAGCCTCAACCTGCTCTGCGGATTTATACAACACAGAATCGGAACTGCTGTTCTCAACCGCAATGCCATACGACACAGGTTTGATATCCAGAAATTTCGAACATGACTGAAAAGTGAAAACAGCAAGGGTGAAAACGGAAATAATAAATATTTTTCTCATGGGTTCAAAAATTAAAATTCAACATTTATCCCTGCAATCAACGTCAGTGCCTGCGGATAAGTACCATAGTCAATTCCCACTTCCGTAGCACTGCTGCCGTAGGCATTTACTTCAGGATCGAATCCGGTGTACTTTGTAAAAGTAAGCAGGTTCTGACCTGTGACAAAAACGGATAATTTGGGAACACCTTTAAGCTTTTTGGTGTTTTCGATGATTTTGTAGGAAAGCGTGATCGATTTTAACCTGACATACGACCCGTCCTCTATGAAGCGTGTAGAATTCAGCACATTGTCGATCACATCTTTGCTTGCTTTCGGGATATCGGTATGTGTGTTTGTCGGGGTCCAGCGGTTCAGCACAACAACCGACTGATTTTTTGAATCGAACATCCCTTCAAGATCGATCCGGGTTGCGTTGAAAATATCATTTCCGTAGCTCCCCTGGAAAAACACCGACAAATCAAACCGCCAGTAGCTAAACGTATTGGTGATGCCAAAGGTGTATTTCGGCTGACCATGGCCGATCACCGTGCGGTCGCCACCATCGCGGTACCCATTGTGATTCAGGTCAGCATATTTCATCATCCCGGTTGCCGGGTCAACACCTTCTGCCACATAGCCATAAAATGTTCCGAGGGGCAACCCAACGTTCACAATAGATACATCCTGGTTGTTGCTGTAAATATGGCCAAAAGCATAAGGCCCGGGGAAAAGCAGTTCCAACACTTTGTTACGGTTGAAAGACATATTGAAATCAGTATCCCATCTCAGTTTCTTTGCAATGTTCACTGTATTCAGGTTGAACTCAATTCCCCTGTTTTCAATTTTTCCGGAATTGGTCATGATATAAGTGATAGGACTGGATGCTGGAAGCTGAACCGGCAAAATAACATCATGTGTGAGTTTATAGTAGGCATCCACATTCAGGGTAATCCTTGAGTTAAACATCGACAGATCAATCCCGACATTGGTTTGATTGGTTGTTTCCCACCGGAGATCGGGGTTTCCATAAGTTGTCTGAACAACCATGGGACCGGAAAGCGGATTGGTAGCCGCACGCGGATAGTAAGAAAAAAGTCCGAAACGGGCATAATTGGGTATGCCTTCCTGGTTGCCGTTTACACCCCATCCGCCACGGATTTTAAGGTCGTTGATCACGGTAATTTTCTTCCAGAAAGGTTCACCGGAAATTCTCCAGCCTGCTGAGAAAGAGGGCATAGTTCCCCATGGATTTGCCAGTTTGGATGAGCCATCATGGCGTATGCTGACAGTCAGATAATATTTGCTGTTATAATCATAAGTAGCCCGGCCAAAAAAAGAGGCCAGCGCCCACTCCTGGATATCTGTTGATGCGGTAACCGTGTTGGCGGCATTGATGGTTGTTACCGAAACATCTGCAGGAAAATCGTGACCGGAGATGTATGAATCATTGCGGGTATTTTTCTGGATACTGGCACCTGCCAATGCTGAAACTTTATGTTTGCCCCAGGTTTTATCATAATTGAGGGTGTTTTCCCACAGCCAGGTGAGGTTGTTATATTTGTCTGAACGCCCGATCCCGTGTTGATCACGGCCATAGTTGGTACGGAACGGATCGAGATAATAATCCCACTGATGGTTTGCAAAATCGAGCCCGAAGTTGGTTTTAAAAGTAAGGCCTTTAATAATGGTGGCTGTTGCATTCAGGCTTCCGAAAACCCTGAAATCAACCGCTTTCTGATCAGGGCCCTGCATATAGGCCACCGGATTTTCCCAGGAGGGCTGGAAAGGGTTGGGATCAAACTGATTCGGGTTTGTTTTACTGTAAATACTCAAAAATGGTGGGGTGTTGAGGGCGCTCATGATCACCCCTCCACGGCCTGAACTGGCATTGTCGGGGGTGTCTTTGGTTGTCGAATAAACCAGGTTCAGGTTGGTTCCGATTTTCAACCACGATCTCAGTTCATTATCAAGGTTCAGCCTGAATGAATAGCGGTTGAACTGGGCCGGTTTCACGATCCCTGCGTCACTTAACACACCGATAGAGGCAAAATACTGGGTTTTTTCTCCTCCACCGGAGGCAGATAACTGATACGACTGGTTGTAGCCGGTACCGAAAGTTTCAGCACTCCAGTCGGTGTAACCGGTCCAGGTTGGATCCAGTGAACCGGGATCCATTTCATCTTTGAGTGTCCGATATTGCTTTGTATTTAGCACTGCTATCGTTTTCCTAAGCCATGACATACCAAAATAGCTGTTGAATTTAATAGTTGGTGTATTTTCTTTTCCACGGAAAGTGGTGATGGTTACCACGCCATTGGCTGCCCTGGCTCCGTAAATGGCTGCCGAAGAGGCATCTTTTAACACGCTCATTGAAGCGATGTCTGATGGATTGAGCCCGCGGATATCAGTGGTGGGGACTCCGTCTACCACATAGAGGGGTTCGTTTCCTGCTACAAGCGAAGTGGTTCCGCGAACATGGACAGAAAGGTCAGAGCCGGGTTTTCCAGAGGGTTGCATAACCTGAACACCGGCTGCCTTGCCCTGCAAAGCCTGTGCGGCAGAGACAATCGGTCTGTCTTCAATATCTTTTTGGTCAACCATGGAAACCGCTGTGGTAATGTCCTTTTTCATCTGGGTACCATAACCGATTACAACGATCTCATTCAATGTACTTACACTCTCCTGCAATACAACATTAATGACTGTCTGATTTTCCAATTTGAATTCCTGGGCAATATAACCCACATAACTGAATTTTAATATTCCCTTATCAATGGATATCTGGTAGTTTCCATTCACATCCGTAACCGTTCCGGAGGAGGTGCCGGTAACTTGAATGGTCACGCCGGGAAGCCCGAGACCGTCGGCATCCGTTACTTTGCCGGTGATCAATCTGCCCTGGGCAAAAGTGGAGAACGAAACAACGGATAAAAGAAATAGCGTAAATAATCGAATCATAATCTGCGTTTTATGGACTATTTAATAATCAGTTTATTGTTATATGTTTTACCTTCCGCTTGCAGGGAGATGAAATACAGCCCCCCTGGAAGGGTTGTCAGGTTGATTTCTGCTGTTGAGCCATTGATAAAAAAATCGAAGACCTTTTTCCCATACAAATTGTAAACGATGCCTGTGCCTGAAGTTCCCTCAGGAACAGTCACACGGACAACGCCTTCACTCGGATTGGGGTATAAAAATGGTTGCTGCGAACTGAGATTGTTTTTACCTCCTGAAGGGTCATCAATTGCAGCAGGATATTGATACACCTTTACATAATCCACTTCCAATCGTGCTGAATTCAGGGCAGGGTCGATGCCATTTTTCTGCCCGCCGGTTTCATACTGCGGGTCACTTCCCATATTTCCGCCCATGGCGAGGTTCATAATCAGGAAAAAAGGCTTGTCGAATGGCCAGGTGGCTGTGTTTCTTGTTGCCGGACGATAAGTATAAATCAGCACACTGTCGATGCTGAATTCAAGCTTTTCATAAGTCCAGTTCAGCTGGTAGGTATGAAATTCGCTATTGGCGGTACTGATGAATTTTTTCTTGAAATTGATCGAACCACCGCCGTAGCTCGAAGGAGTATGAGTAGCACATTGCACCCATCCCGGGTCTTTGCCAACATGTTCCAATACATCAATTTCACCGCAACCGGGCCAGCCTTTTGAGGCAAAGTTTTCTCCCAGCAACCACAAGGCGGGCCAGGTTCCGCTGCCAACCGGCATTTTGGCACGAAAAACGATCCTGCCGTACTTGAATTCGTGTTTGTTATTGGTCAGGATCCTGGCTGACGTCCAGGTATATCCCTGTTTCAGCGCTTCGATGATGAGGAAGCCGTTTTCCTGTCTGGCGTTCTGGCTTGAATTGGTGTAGGTTTGAACCTCGTTGTTTCCCCAGCCGCCACTTCCTAAATCGTATCCCCAGTTTGCCGGGTCCGGAACACCTGTGCCATTGAATTCATCGCTCCAAACGAGCGTTTCCACCTGGGCAAAGCTACTCTGCACCAAACAGATCAACACAATTACTATCAGCGATTTCATGGGTTAATACTTTAATTTTTATAAAAAAAACAGGAGCGAGGCAAAATCCGGCCCGCTCCTGTTTTTTGTCAAGGAATCTAATGACAATTACAATTTAGCGCTCCAGAATCATTGACCATGCTGATCCACCGGTATGGTCGCCGGTAATGTCAACTGAAACAAACAAATACTCTTTGGAGCCGGTATTTGCATAACCCATCACCTGATAGGTGTTGGTTGCGGAGCCAAAATTTGCAGGATTGGTACCATTGTTTTCACCACCCTGAACACCGCTTGCTATACCATTGTATCCTTTGTAGAATCCAAGAAAAGCGACAAACCCGGCACCATTCGTTAAAGTAATGGTTGGGTTTGGTCCGGTTGCAACGGTGTATGTGTGCGTTGCACAACTGCCAAATCCTGAGCCGAGTGTGCTTCCGGCAATCTGTGCATCACTGAAACAGCCGTTGGGTGCGCCAAGGTATCCATCGTTGCGGGCACTGCCCATGGTGTTGTATGAGAAATTACCTGTGGCACCAAAGGTAAATTGATCGTCGGGCATGCAGGTCCAGTCATCAACACCGGCTCCACTGATCATAAAGCTTTTGGGCAATGACCACCAGTCACTCTTTCCCATGCCGGGACCTACAAATACTGATTTCTCTTCAGCACGTACTTTCCATGGAGCACCTACCAATTGAGCTCCCGTAAAGGTGGCAAGGTCGGCACCGAGGAAAACGATGGCCGATGCAGTACTGCTGCCATTTGAGTTTGTGACGGTCAGTGTGACATTGTAAATTCCCTGGGTAGCATAGGTATGAACCGGGTTTGCAACAGTGGAGGTTTGTGTATCACCAAAATCCCAACCATAGGTATCTCCATCGGTAGATGTGTTTGTGAAGGTAACTGCCAGGCCGGAAATTGAAGTTGTAAAAGAAGCGTTTGGTTTGTTTCCCGGAATGGGTGGTTCATCTGCAGGATTGTCATAATGCATGAGTACAAATCTCCAGTAAGCCGGCTTGGGTGGAACATCACCCGTCATATAGGCAGTTTGAACAACAAGTGTATCTACCGGTCCGTCAGTAAGTTTAATAACTTCGTAGGTAACAGACTGCTGCGGAACTTTGACCTCTGCAGAGGTGGCTGCCTTGCATAAACCAAGGTATGCACCAAGGCCCACAACTGAAAGGGTTGTTTTTGTGCCAGGTGACAAAACGAAGGTATGACTTCCATTGCCCCATGCGGAGAGATTTTCCCCATTGGGTCCAACCATCGGATCAGAGGTAAGTGCACATTTATTTCCGGGTTCAAAAACTCCACCCTCTGCCCAATAATCGCCTTTTGCATCAAAGTCCATTTTTAAGCCGGCACGGGTAAATGTCCACTCATCATTCAACATACACGGACGTTTGCCAAGTTCTTCATTGCCACCAAATGTCCACCAGATTTGTGAATAATCGGCAGGGCCAACCTCCAAAGGATACCGCCCTGTTGATGTGCTCCGAAGTAGTTTCCATGTTTTCGAAACATCCCCCACAAGCATGGTAAGCATAACGTCAGGATCACTGATCGTAATTGTCACAGAATAAGCATCTGTTACCCCACCAGGTGAAGTAGCCGTCAGTTTAACCGTGAATTGACCAGCGGCTGCATAGGTATGCACCGGGTTGGCTTCAGTTGATGAGGTAGCATCACCAAAACTCCATGAAAGGGAAGAATAACCAGATGAAGCGTTTGTAAAAGCAACTTTTTTAAAGTTACCGGCATCAACCAGGTAGGTAAAACTTGCAATGACATCGGGTTCCGTTGTCTTCTTTTTGCAAGACATAATAAGCGGGATGATCAGCATAAGGTAGAACACCCAACTGAATTTTGACACGTTTTTCATTTTTTTTTAATTTAAGTGAATAATAATAATTGTGTTATCTATGGCAAATATAAGAAATTTGAGGGGCTGAATTAAATTACAGGTCCCATTATTAACGTTTTTTACCTTTTATATTGTTTTTTAGTGAATTGCTGATTTTTGCCAGTACAAGCAAACTGGAAAATTACTTCGGAGCAGGTGAAAAAAACAAAAACAGAAACTCCCATATATTGCTCTTTTTTAATCTTTTACAGGATTAATTTATTCGAAATTCCATGCAGATTATTATCCTGTTGTGAAAATAAAAACGCATAGTGTAATTCGGACACTAAGTTAGAAAGAATTATTATGCGTTTTCAAATACTTTCAAGAAAATTTGAAATATTTTTATGTAATATTAAAATATCATTGTTACTAACTGATATTCTGATATTTGAATGCATTACACTTTAAGGAATATTTGTTTACGGTATAGAAAATATAAAAATAACCACTTCACAACGATGATACTTAGTTGAAAAACCACGATTCGGTAAGTGCCAAAAATACCGACAAACCCATGCATGAAGATATTTGCAATGATCCCAAAATCGAAAATACCCTGTACAACAAATAATAATGGGGTTCAATCCGATTACGATAAAAGGGAATGCCCATTTCGGGAGTCGCCACGTTCAATCCTCCGTGTTATGGATAAGGGCATCGCAATTCCCATGATGAAAAGAAACAGAGGGAATATGAGATCATAAAAACGGAAGCCCCCCCACGCGGGATGTTCGAACTGCACAGCCAGGTTATGTAAAAATGGCATATTGCCCACACTGAATAACGCTATAAACAGCGCATCCCCGCCAGATATCCAGAACATATCGAAGCCTCTGAGGGCATCAACGGATGAGAGGCGCTTAAGTTTGACTTGATTGTCGGCCATATTCACGCGGATCATTTTTTCTTCTTATCTTGCGGTGCAAAACGACACAGTGTAATCGGGACACTAAGCTATAAAGAATATATACCTTTACCTTATAATTGACATTCGTTGCATAACGGTGAAAAAATAACAGGGGCAATGGCCCCGGAAAGTCTCAATCCCCACGTTTCTGTTGACTGCGTGGTGTTTGGTTTCGAATTTGGAAAACTGGATGTGCTGCTGATCGAACGTAACATGGAATTTGAAGGCTGCGAATACCATGATCTCAAACTTCCTGGCGACCTTGTCAGAAAGAACGAGGATCTGGATACGGCAGCATCCCGTGTTCTCAGTGAGCTCACAGGTCTCGACAATATATATCTGAAGCAGTTTCAGGCCATCGGTTCCCCGACAAGGTTAAAGAGGCTGCCCCGGGATATGGTATGGCTGAAAAGCATTAACCACCCCGAAGAAATTGTTGTGACAGTCGCCTACTATTCGCTCATTAACATAGATCAGGATAAGGCTTCTAATTTCACGCTTCAATCAAATGCACGCTGGTACGCCGTCTCAGAGGTTAAAGAACTTGCTTTCGACCATTTATCCATTTTACACCAGGCACTGAAGGTATTGCGCACTGATCTGAATCTGAATCCCATTGCATTTGAGTTATTGCCTCCTAAGTTTACGTTGAGACAGCTCCAACAACTTTATGAAGTAATCCTTGGAGTGAATTTCGACAAACGGAACTTCCGTAAAAAGATATCCAATATGCCATTTATCATACCCATCGATGAAAAACAAGTGAATGTGTCGCACAAGCCTGCACAATTCTATAACTTCAACCGTAAAGTATACAACAAAACCCAAAAAAACTCCTTCTAAACCCATCCTTCAGGGTGGGGCCCTCCCCCGGATAGCAGGACTCTACCCGGAAAGCGAAACCTCTCACCAAACCCTAAAAAAAACAACCATGACAAATCAACTCCCCCTCAGAACCCTTGGGAAATCAAACCTGAAAATCACGCCTATCGGACTGGGATGCTGGCAATTCAGCAAACAGGGCAATCTGGCCGGAAAATTCTGGCCCTCCCTCGAAGATGAACTCATTCGTGAGGTTGTCCGCACAAGTCTGGAAGGCGGAATTAACTGGTTCGACACCGCAGAAGTTTATGGCCAGGGTGCATCAGAGAAAATACTTTCAAAATCACTTTCCGCCCTTGGCAAGAAACCGGGCGATGTGATTATCGCCACTAAATGGTGGCCGATATTCAGAACTGCTGCAAATATCAAAAAGACCATTGATGAGCGTCTGGCTGCTTTGAACCCCTTCCCGATCGATCTTTACCAGGTTCACCAGCCATGGGGTTTTTCATCTGAAGTAGCGGAGATGAAAGCGATGGCAGGGTTGGTTCAGTCACAAAAAATCAAACTGGTGGGCGTAAGCAACTTTTCGGCAAAACAGATGCGCAGTGCCTGGGAAACATTGCAAAAATCGGGAATCAATCTGGTTTCAAACCAGGTCCAATATAGTTTACTTCAACGGAAAATTGAAACAAACGGAGTTCTGGAAACTGCCAAAGAGCTGGGAATTACCATCATTGCCTATTCACCTTTGGCCCAGGGAATGGTTACAGGCAAATTTCACGACAACCCTGACTTGTTGAAAAATATCGGATTTCGCAAATACGCCTCCCAATTTAAACCAAAAGGGATGGAGAAAAGCCGTCCGGTGGCAGAGCTGGCAAAAAAACTGGCTGTCAAATATCAGGTAACCCCATCACAGGTCGCACTGAACTGGCTGATCAATTTCAGCGGCGAAACGGTGGTGGCCATCCCCGGGGCAACAAAGGCAATTCATGCAACCGAAAATACAGGCGCCATGAGATTCAACCTTTCATTGGAAGATATGCACCTGCTTGATGAAGTGAGTAAAGGTTTCAGGTAACCAACGACCGATGAAAAAACTTTTTTTTACAGGCCTGCTGATAAGTATCCTTGCCGGGTCAGTCTATACTCAGAATACCCTTTTTGACGACAGCCGCTTATCTGCCATCTATATTACAATTTCACCGGATTCGCTGGCGGTAATTTATGATTCGGTGCTAAGTGACCATTATTATATGGCGAGGTTTATTTTCGATGACAATGAAAACAGAGACACGCTTGAAAACGTAGGTTTCCGGCTTAGGGGGAATACCTCCCGTTATTCTAAGAAAAAATCATTCAAGATCAGCTTCAATGAATATGTTTCCGGGCGCAAATACCAGGGGGTGAAAAAGATAAACCTAAATGGGGAACACAACGACCCCTCCATGATCCGCGAAAAATTGTTTTATGATATCTGGAAGAAAGCAGGCATGGTGGAGCGCAGGACCAGTTTCGTAAAAATGTACATCAATGGAACTTATTATGGGTTGTATACCAACCTGGAGGAGATGGAGAAGGAGTGGCTTACGCTGGTTTACCAGAAAACAGGAGGCAATCTGTTTAAATGCTCCTATCCGGCCGATCTCGCATACCATGGTCCTTATCAGCAAACGTACAAGGATCTCCAGAATTCAACCGTGACCGGAGGAAGGGTTTACGAACTTCAGACAAACAAAACGGATGATGACTATACCCGTCTGGTTAAATTGATCTATACACTAAACCAGCAACCAGGTGCAGCTTTTCAGCAGGAGGTTTCTGCCATTCTGAATGTTGACCATTTTCTGAAAGCGTTGGCACTGGACGTTGCAACCGGCAACTGGGACGACTACAGTTACAACAAAAACAACTATTACCTTTATGACAATCCACTGGATTCAACCTACGACTTTATCACCTACGACCCCGACAACACTTTTGGTGTTGACTGGTTTGGTATTGACTGGGCCAAACGCGATTGCCGTAACTGGATAAACACTGCGATGCCGCTCCCGCTGGCTCAAAAAGTGCTGGCCATTCCGGTTTTTTTTAACCGGTACAAGTTATACCTGGATACCATTGCCAATACCGTGATCAACCCTGATTCGATTTTTCCCAGGATCGATGCCCTGAAACAATTGATTCAGCAGGCGGCCGTCGCCGACACCTACCGCACCCTCGACTACGGTTATACAGTCGCTGACTTTAATAATTCATTTATCCAGGCCATTGATAATCACACACCTTATGGCCTTAAACCCTTTCTGGCCACACGCAAATCGGCCATCCTGACCCAGCTTCATCCGGATGGGATATCCGGCCATGGCTTCCTGCAAAAAGAGATCACTGTGTACCCGAATCCTGCAGGAGAAAAGATTTTCGTTAAGGTTCCGGAAAATCCGGGGATGATGGTGACTGCCACTATTTCAGATATTTACGGAAAGGTCATCCTGGAATTTGATTTACCTGATGCAGCTTTTTCTCTTCCTGTTTACAGTCTTTCGACAGGCATGTATCTTCTGCGTATATATTCATCGGGAATGGTTTACCAGGCGAAATTCATCAGGAAGTAATTGTTGGGTGTTCTCCGGGATAGTTTTTTACATAACTATTTCATCATTCACAATTTTTATATACTTTTGTCTACTGTAGAAATTTTACAGAATTGATACATTATTCCCAAATCAGGAAATCATGAGCAGTTTTTCAATTTTTATTGTTGAGGATGATAAGTTCTATGGCGAATATCTGAAACACAATTTGTCGTTGAATCCCGATTATGGCATCCGGCACTTTTTAACCGGGAAGGAATTCATTGAGAATCTTCATGAGAAGCCTGATGTGGTCACTCTCGATTATAATCTGCCCGATTATAATGGTGCTGTGGTATTAAAAAAGATCAGGCAGATCAGTCCGGAAACCCAGGTTATCATTGTTTCAGGACAAAAAGATATTTCTACCGCACTTGATTTGATGAAAGATGGCGCTTATGACTATATTGTAAAGGATCAGGATTCGCGATCACGGTTATGGAATACGATCCTGCGGATCCGCGAAAACCAGTCTTTAAAAAACCAGGTTGAAAAATTACAGGAAGAGGTTATCAGAAAATATGATTTTGAAAAGACAATTATCGGAAACAGTCAGGTTATCAGAAATTTATATACGCTGATTGAACGGGCTGTCAAGACCAATATCAATGTTTCAGTTACCGGGGAAACCGGTACAGGCAAGGAAGTTGTAGCGAAAGCCATTCATTATAATTCGGTGCGCCGGAAAAAGCCGTTTGTCGCAGTCAATATGGCTGCCATTCCACATGACCTGCTGGAAAGCGAACTTTTTGGTTACGAAAAGGGGGCTTTTACGGGGGCATTTACCAGGAAAACGGGCAAGTTTGAAGAAGCCACGGAGGGGACCCTTTTCCTGGATGAGATTGGTGATATGGACATGGCCATGCAAGCCAAGGTACTCAGGGTCATTCAGGAGCGCGAACTGGTAAGAATCGGAGGAAAAGAGACCATTGCACTCGACCTGAGGCTTATTGTTGCCACACACAAGGATCTCAAGGAAGAGGTTGCAAAAGGGAATTTCCGGCAGGATCTCTTTTTCCGGCTGCTCGGATTGCCAATTCATCTGCCCCCTTTGCGCGACCGGGCCAACGATATTCTGATCCTTGCAAAACATTTTGCAGAAATGTTTTGCAAGGAAAATAATTTACCGCCCATTGTGTTTTCAAGCGAAACCAGTGAAAAACTGCTCCGTTATCCCTATCCCGGGAACATTAGGGAACTGAAAGCAATCGTTGACCTTGCCGTAGTCATGTCAAACGGAAAAATGCTGACACCTGAGGATATCATTTTCTCCCAGACCTCTCAACCCACCGATTTTCTCAGCACGAAAGAGATGACACTGGAAGAATACGACAGGGTTATCATCAAATCCTACCTTGAAAAATACAAGGATGATATGGTGCTGGTCGCTGAAAAATTAGCCGTTGGAAAATCAACCCTTTATCGGATGAGACAAAAAAACCTGATCTGAAAACAACCACAACCATGAAAAATCAACCAGACCCTTTATTTAACCTGCAGGAACTCCAGACCATTTCAGCCGGGGACAGCAGTTTTCTGGATTCCATGATCCAGCTTTACATTTCACAAATTGAAGGATTCCTATTGGATATCAGCCACTTTACTTTATTAAAGGATTACGCGAAGATAAAAACCATTGTCCATAAGATGAAACCATCTGTGATCGTGATGGGAGCCACTTCCACCTCAGAGATTATTTTACGGATCGAAGAGATGGATTTGGAAAGGCTTGACGAGCCATTGTTTTCAGAGCTTTTATTAAAACTGAAGGATAATTTACAAAAGATCAACGACCTGTTACGGTCATTGTGAGAATAAACTCCCGATTTGGGAATTCTCCCCCCTTCAGCAAAACCAACTGACTTGTCTTTATTGCTGTTTTCCATTGAGTTAAGTTATTCATGTTGTCTTGGCACAGTTTTTACATAGATAAGAGAAAAACACACCATGAAAACGATAAAACTAATTTTCCTGATTTCTGCCATCTCCGGAATGCTCTTCACCAGTTGTAAAAAGAGTGAAGTCATTGCCCCCGATCAGCCTTCTAAAACACTCAATGATTTAAAAGCTTCCGATTCTTTCAATTGGAGTACCGGCATTTCTGTTGCACTGAAAATCACAGGACTGCCGACCGTTGTTCCGGTAAAATCAACCCTGACGGTCAGCCTGACCAATGGAACCAGCCTGTTCAGCAGACTGCACCAGATGGATGAGGACCTCACGATCAATCTCACCGTACCTTCCACCGAAAAGGAGCTGATCCTTCAATACGGATCCGTTTCATATCCTGTTGCCATCAGTAACAACCAGGCAATCTTCTCATTCATTCCGACCATCGCAGCGAAATAAACTTTTTCAAATAAATTAACATGAAAAAAATATTTGTGATTACCGTCCTGGTCAGCTTTCTGACAGCCTCCGGCATCATGGCGCAGGTATCCCTTAATTTTGAATCAGGTAACCAGGCCATTGAAATCGGCAATTGCTGGAAATTTGAAAAAGTGACCTATACGAACGTATCCGGCAACCCTATTTCAGGCAGTTGGTCATCGCTGAGTGATCAGTTGAACCAACCATCAGCGGAAAACTGCTGGATTAAAACCCCATGGATGCTGGTCGGCTCGGGAAACATCACCTTTCAGGCAAAATTTACAGGCAGCAACGGCAATACCCGGGAAACAAAACTTTTTTATATCCCTTACAATGCTTCAAATGCACCATCTTTTGAAGGAACCCCTGTTGAGTTTTATTCTTATACCTGGCCACAGCCATACGCGCTAACCCCACAGGCCGTTTCTGTTCCTGTTCCAGGGATAATCGCCAATTCAGCGGTTGTATATAAAATAAGAGTGAGCATGACCGGTAACGGCGGCAGTACAAGAATGATTGCCGATGATTTTATCTTTCCCGGATTATACATGTCAAATCCTGCCGGCAATTGCATCCCGCAAGTCGTTCTTCAGGATGCGGACGGGGATGGCGTTTCAAATACAGAAGATGCCTATCCAACCGACCCTTATCGTGCCTACAATAGTTATTTCCCTTCTGAGACCCAATCGGCGACCCTGGCTTTTGAAGACCTGTGGCCAGCCAAAGGTGATTATGATTTCAATGACGTAGTGGTCGATTACCGTTTGCAAACAGTGAGCAATGCGGCAGGCAATGTAGTGGAAGTATTTGCCGGTTTCATCCTTCGGGCCAGCGGGGCCAGTTTTCACAATGGCTTTGGTTTTCAGCTTGACGGAATTACACCGGATAAAATCATCAGCGTTACCGGGAACGACATAAGCAATTCCCCTGCGAACGAACACATTAATTATAGCATAGCGGCCAATGGACTGGAAAATGGTCAAACCTATGCAACATGCATTGTTGCCGATTGTTTTCGCAGGGTGATAAACAAGGGTGCAGATCCCTCCACCCCTTCCATGAAATATATCAACACAGATCCCTCAGAAGCCAAAGTTCCATATTACCCGATGAATGTACACCTTGTGTTTATCAACAATGGGATCCCTGCTCCCGGCGGTACTGTTTCCCTGGCACAATTGACTTCCAATGCATTTAACTTCTTCATTGTGGCTGAAACCTGGACTGGCGCCATGAACGGAGAAGCAAAAGTGACTATCCAGGACCGCGGCAAAGAGATTCACCTGGCCGACCGGATCCCGACAGATAAAGTAAACGCCAGCCTTTTTGGCACATTGGATGATGATTCCAATCCCGCAACAGGAAAATATTATAAAACGGAGAACAATCTTCCATGGGGCATCAGTATTTTGCAGGGATTTGAATACCCTATTGAAAAAGCCCCCATTGATGAAGCCTATTACCATTTTGTTGACTGGGCTGGCAGTGCCGGCGTATTATATCCTGAATGGTTCTCCAATTCTGGCGGAAATCGTAATGCAGCATTGATCTATATCTATTAAGCATTTTTTTTGTTGGTGTGTGTTTTGTTTTGAGCCGGCCCGGTTAACCCTGGACCGGTTTTTTTATAGGTGGAAAATCGATTTTTATTGTCCTCATTACAAGCAACTTTTGGTGTAAACTTGATGGCATGTGGCTGCTGGCTTTCACCATCTGGACCTATAACCATAATGACCCGGGAAACGACAACCCGGTGAAGGTGCCTGACCTCACACATCTCGAAAAGAACCAACTGAACCTTGATTGGAGATGTCCCACAGCGGATTGATCAAGCTTATAAAATATGCTGAAATAAATGGAAAGGTAGATATGCAGGATCTTTTCAGGGAGATCTCAGCCCTTACGAAGAAGGTGCGGGAAGAAATTTACCGGTTGCTTGTAGCCGAATTCGGGTATTTTGAGTAGCCTGGTTACCTGTCGGTATTATTCTACTAAGGATGGCCCTGAATTTCCCCCTGCTCCATATCGCTTGAAATATAGTTCCATCAAGTTTCAGGGTTGAATGTTTGGTAAAACGGGTATGTGTTATTTGGTATTTCACCCCTTCGGGGTTTATGGACAGACGCTACAAACGGATTATTCTACAATCATATCAGCCCTTCGGGCTTTTGATCATTAAAATGTCTTTCCCGGCATCACAACAAAATCCCGAAGGGATGATATGATTGTAGGTAACCCATTTTAATTTGCAACGAAAACCCGAAGGGATGGTATGATTGCAGGTAAACCATTTTAATTTGCAACGAAATCCCGAAGGGATGATATGATTGCAGGTAAACCATTTTGATTTGCAACAAAATCCCGAAGGGATGATATGATTGTAGGTAAACCATTTTGATTTGCAACGAAATCCCGAAGGGATGATATGATTGTAGGTAAACCATTTTAATGTGCAACGAAATCCCGAAGGGATGGTATGATTGTAGGTAAACCATTTTGATTTGCAACAAAATCCCGAAGGGATGATATGATTGTAGGTAAACCATTTTGATTTGCACAAAATCCCGAAGGGATGATATGATCATATTTTCAAACAGAAACCGTTGAAGACCCTCACGAATATTGAATTATCATGAAACTCGGTTAACTCCGGAACTTGAGTAATTCATTTGTGTATTATTAAAATTGAGTCCACTCCGAAAAGTCGTTTTACGTGAATCTACCCACCCCCGACCCCTCCCTGCCCGCAGGGAGGGGCCAGGGGTGGGTAGATTGTCTGCAACCATTTTTTCCAGACTTATCGGAGTGCCCTCAAAATTGAATTTTAAATTTACACAAATACAATCAATTTATTCTTATTCTTTAAGTTGATTTATTCTATACTCCATAATTTTAACCGGGAATTCTACCCCATTCGGCAGTTCACTGACACTTTTCGGATTGCATTTATTACCTTTGTAAAGACATTGGTTTCAAAACACAATACAGCGGTAAATAACACTTTCTAACCCTTTTCCCACATGAATAAAATGACCTTTATTTTGTGCTGGCTCATGACGGCCGGACTTACCTGCAGCCTATATGCCCAGAAAGGCATCTGGGAGGCCGGCGTGGAAGGCGGACCCGGATTGTCGATCATCTACGCCAAAAACAGCATTTACAACCATTCCACACTCTCTTTCGGTGGAGTTGGAGGGCTTTTCTGCGAGTATGGGTTCGCCGGGAATTTTTCGGTAAAAGCCGCGTTGCAATATGAACGGAAAGGGACAAGGATCGCGAACAAATCCGTCCTGCTGCCCCCGGGTGGCACGCAGCAGTTCAACCTCGATTACCTCAGCGTGCCACTCCTGGTGAAATGGAGCTTTGGCGGGAAGATCCGCTTGTTTGTCAATGCCGGACCATGTGTTTCATTACTGCTTCAGCAGTCGCTCTGGTATGTGCCGGAAAGCGGGAACAAATCGAAGGTGGCCAATGAAACAAAATCCTATTATCCCATCGACCTGGCCGTGGTTTTGGGTGCAGGGGTAACTATTCCGGTCGGAAGCAAGCTGAAGGTATCGGTGGAGGTACGCGACAACCTCGGACTTGTCAACATCCGGACTTCCATATCGGATTTTGAGCGTGACAGCTATTTCCCGGGGGGTGAAGTTAAGGGTTATACGAATTCAACCCTCCTGCTGGTAGGTGTTGCCTACAGGATCGGCGGTGGTAATAAAGGTCTTCCATGCACACCGAATGACCCGGATTTTCAATATATCCGGAAATAAGTTGAGTTTTCGTGCCATTGCCGACTCGATTATACTCAAAACGGGATAAAACAGTACATTTTTAAAATTCCAGGAGCCAAATTCCAAGGGGAGGTTTAAAGATCATTGGTTAAAAAGCCTTGAAATGGGTAAGGCAGGAAAATTTCAAACAGGAAGTTCCTGTATGTGTGTCACTTTACCATTGATCACCAGGTAGAGGAAATAAAGTCCGGGAGCCAGATTTCCGCCGACATTGAAGGTTGAATTACCCTTTTGACCGGTAAAATCGGCCACATCCCGAACGAATCGACCATCTTCAGTTGCCAGGATTATCCGTGCCTTGCCATCGGCAAACTGTCGCAGCAGAATCTCTTTTGTACCATCACTTTTTCTGATTACCTCAAGGGTTCCGTCATGCCTTGTCATCGCCATGTCATACGTACTCAATGCCGAAGGAAAAACCGGCCCCTGAACTTGCTGAGGTGCAAAAACCGGAGGCATTCCTGAGTCGCATGGCCCCAGATAGGCCATGAATTTACTTCCGGGGTCGCTGGTTGCCTTAAAGCCCTGGGCCAGGGTTACATAGTTTCCCGATCTGAGCGCAGCTGAGGTACCAATGCCACCCACTACTGCTCCGCTCATATAAATGGAGTTGGATGCAGAACGGAAATATTGCCCGGAAACATTGGAAAATATGGTCAAATCTGTGGGGCAGACAGTCCTGAGGGTACTCTTCCAGATTCCCCGGCCAAAGGTTGCAGCCATCAACTGGTCGGCTGTTTCATTGATCGCCAGATCGGTAACCGGAACATTGGGCAGGTAGTTGTAGAATGGTTCCCATTTGGTACTCCCCGCAGCATGATAATAGACGCCTAAATCTGTACCCAGATAGACGTTGTTGGATGCATCTACTTTGATGCTCCAGGTGGGCAAGTTGGGGAGATCATAGCTGATATTGGTCCAGGTTGCACCGGCATTGGCGGAATACAACACTTTCAATCCATCCGTATAACCGCTGAAACAGGCATAAACCCTTACCGAGTTGATGGGTGATACACCAATATCGGCGATGCGCGGAAAAGTGGCAGGGAATCCGGGATTTCCTGAAATCGTTGACCATGTGGCTCCATCATCGTCTGTGACAAACATAGATCCGGTGGTCGAAAAAATTGAAGTTCCACCGGCAGTATATATTCTGTTACTGAAGCTCGGACAGGTCCTGACCACCCAGGCCCCAAGGATATTGCTTCCTCCGAGGGTTGCGTACGTTCCGAGGGTAAAGTTGAACTTTACAACCCTTGAATAACTGTAGTAGAGGATATTGGGGTCGCTGGTATTCATTTCTATCTGTGGAAAAAAAGACGAAGGAGACCCAACAGGCGTTGGGGCAGTTGTAATAAAATCTGCATAATGAATAATCGATTTATTAACTACAGCAAACCCTTTTGAGTCGTTGGTATAATCCATGGCTGCATCAGCGCCATCGCAACACATGATATGGGAAAAATTGGAAGTGGCTGTTGACCTGTATTTAACCCCATTATCCTGACAACCGCCTAAAAGTGCGCTTGGATTTGCATCACAATCGTCGAAATGGTAGAATTGGGCGGTGTTAATGCCTGATGAATAATTTGTCCAGGAGGCCCCATCGTCAGTGCTTCGGTAAAATCCCCCGTCGGTTGCTGCATACAAATAGTTATTCAACGGATTGTATTCTACTGAATGACAATCGGGGTGTATGTAGTTGCCACCCGACTCCCTGTATGTGGTAGCATTGGTGAAGGTAGTTCCCCCGTTGATCGATTTGAATACCACGAGTCCGCAGGCTATCACCTTCTGGTTGTCGTTTGGTTTAACTGCCACACCCAGGTCATAATTCGACTGGTCGCCTCCGTTTCCTGATTCACCTCCAAGAATGTTCGGACTGTAGGCTGTACGGGTAAAGGAGAGCCCGCTGTTGGTCGAAACAAAAAAACCGCAGAAGTTGGTCTCCCCTACGGTAGCAGGACCTGCCAGCAGATAAACTTTATTGACGCTGTTGGGTGTGACGGCAATCTCTACCCGGCCACCTGCGCAAAGGGGGCTGCCAAATGTAGCATTGGTATTCCAGCTGGCACCGGTATTGTTTGAATAAACAAATGATCCCACGCCCGAAGCATAAACAGTTGAAGGGCTGCCCGGTTTGAATTCCACATCATAAAATCTACCGGTGTGTACCTGGGTCCATGTTGTTCCGGCATTCGTTGTTCGGTAAATCCCATCGGAAGTAGCTGCTATCAGAATATTGGCATTGTTGGGATGCTGGATCAACCGGTAACCGCAATATTCGTTAGCCGACATTGGCCCTGTGGGCTCCCAGGTTACCCCGCCATCAAACGATTTGAACACTCCTGCTGAAAGCCTTATATAGCCAGCTAAATAGAGATAAAAATTGGAAATATAATCATCCCCGTCGCCGGTGAGCACATACAATGTATTTGGATTTGTATGATCCACTACGATTCCGGAAATACCTAGCGATGGGATAAAATTGCTGATCGGGGACCAGCTGGTTCCTCCGTTTGTTGTCCGCCACAAGCCACCGGCCGGTGTGCCTACGTAAATTGTATTGGGATCTGTGGGATGAAAAGCCATCCGGTCAACCCGGCCGATCCCAAGCAGGTCGGCTGATGGGTTGTTGTTAAATGCGGTACTGGGCCCGATAAACGACCATGATCCGTTCGCTGATGTCAACGGGGCATCACTCTGACTCTCTGCCGCTTCCACTGTTTTTTTTGAAATATTGACAAATTCCCCGGCCGGTCCAAGATGCATGGATTGATAATAGGCCCATCTGGCAAAATGCTTTTCAAACCGCTCCTTTTCGTAGCTGTCGGGCAGGGTTACGAGATATTTTTCAGTTTTTTCGGTTATTTGGCTGAAATTTTCCGTACCATCAAGAGGTACTTGAATTTTTAGTTGCTGCCCTGGTCCTTTGAACGGAAGAACAAGGAACAATACTATTACCAGGACAAATGAAAAATTGTCTTTTATAAATTTTATTTTTTCGCTTTTTTCTATGAACATTTTTGGGCCCCTTCGTTTGCTGATGAGAAGAACTGAAGGTTTCTTCACATAAAATTGTTTTTTGATAATTGCGCCCAAAATTAATGTAATTGAAAGGAGATGTCAAGAAATATTTAAGTTATTAAGTGTTAATATATTAACAATTGGATTGAGCGAACATTCATGACTTCTTTCCTGCACATTTATATTGGGACTACACCCAACTGCGTCGTGGTGCACGATTAATCCTGATCAATTAATATATTTCCCGCTTTCATAATTATTTGATATTATTGTACTCTTTTATCATTGGCACCAGATTAGAATTCAGGGTGATCTATCATTTTGGCAAACAACCCTGCTTTTATTATGGACTAGTTGCTTCTGATTTGATCTACGGGATTTTAACCAACAAATGCAAACATCACCAAACTTTACCATGAGAAAAAAAACTTCGCGCAAATCTTTTGCCTGGAACTTTACCCGGATATCAATTTTATTGATTTTCATTTTTTTATTTTATTCTGTAACATTGGATAAAGCAAGGGTACAGCCCATGCCTACCAAGGTAAAGCAAAGTCATACATCAGAAAACCACAATCTCCGCGTTTCCGGCCAGCCCTCTGCAACATTACCACTGAAGAATAACAATCCGGGTTCCGGGATTGATCCTGACTGGTGGTCAAAAGCCCGGCAGGTGATCATGGACATGGAATATGAAATTTCATGGCTTACCGAAAAAGGAGTTTACCAGTCTCCCAACCGCGCCCAGAATCTTATCTTTACTTACCAACTGGACGGGTTTATTGTAAAACCTCGTCAAACCAGGATTCCCCTCTTTGATCCTTTCGATAAAATGGTCAAAGAGCGTGATAAAAAGTTCAGAGAGATCTCCGACTGGTCCGCAGAATTTTCCCTTGACGGGGTTGCCAAAGGCAAAGACACCATTAAATTCACAGGGAATGACCTCTCTGTCACGAAAAACACCGCATCAGTTGAAGACAGCCAGGTCCGGATTCATTTTACAAATAATGGGGACGGCATGCGTCAGGATTTCATCGTAAAAAACCGATTCTCAGCTCAGGACGATCCGCTGACCCTTTCATTACGCGTTAATACGACTCTTGCCCTTGTTGGAGGAAGAGATGGTGTTGAACTGAAAGATGAAAGCGGGAAGGCTGTGATGCATTATGATCATCTTAAAGTTTGGGACGCGAATCACACAGCCCTTGCTGCCAGGATGGAGCAGGCCGGCGATCATGAATTTTCCATCATCGTCGATGACAGGAATGCTGTTTATCCCATCACCGTCGACCCCTTGTCCTCCGTGGCCAACTGGGAGTATAAGTCGGGTATTAAAGAGGCGAGGATTGGTGAAGAAGTGGCAAGTGCAGGAGATGTGAATGGCGACGGGTACTCTGATGTGCTTGTCAGTGTCGGCTACCAGGGAGGACCGGATGCAGTGGTGCCCTATTGTTTTTACGGAAGTCCGTCAGGACTTTCCATAACCCCAAGCTGGTCACCCGGGAACAATGCAAACTTCTTTCATGCTTCTGTCGCCTGTGCGGGGGATGTGAATGGCGATGGATATTCTGACATTATTATCGGTACGCCACATGAATATAATAGTACTGTAACCGGTGAAGGATGTGTAAGTGTATTTTACGGAGGTTCAGGGGGTCTTTCGACCTTTCCCAGTTGGGTGGCTGAAGATCCTGCGGGTGTCTGGAGTCTGGGCATGGCTGTCTCCACGACTGGGGATGTGAACGGGGACGGGTATTCCGATATTATGGTCAACGCTGAGTCCCGTGATGAAAACCAGTATTTTATCGGAGCGGCCGAGTTTGTCTGGTACGGTGGCCCTTTTGGTCTGGGTGTAAGCGGAACACCCCAGAATGCCGACTGGAAAGCGGAATGGCTTGCTAACACCGTTATACGTGACGGCCGGACAGCAGGAGATGTGAACGGAGACGGATATTCCGATATCATTTGCGGTATTGAGGTTTTCGATGATTCCTTCCACACGATTGATTGCGCATTATTTGTCTGGTACGGTGGTTCAGGCGGGTTAGGTCAAACAGGAACACCTGAGAACTCTGATTGGAAGGCCACAAGCGACTTTGGTTATGCACAACTTGGTTGGTCGGTATCCACTGCCGGCGATGTAAACGGGGACGGGTATTCCGATATTGTTGCAGGTGCCTTCCTTTACCCTGACCCGGGGCCCACAAATGGAAAGGCTTTTGCATGGTACGGGGGCCCAAACGGACTTGGTGAAAATGGTACACCTTCCAATGCGGACTGGTCAGCCGGTCCTGATCCTGAACTATTATATTTTGGCATGACGGTTTCAACAGCAGGTGATGTAAATGGTGACGGGTATTCAGATATTATTATAGGCCAGGATGGCCGGGTTGAATACGGGGAGGACAGGCCCGGTAAGGCCAGGGTCTATTTCGGAAGCCCGGCTGGACTTTCTCCAACCGAAAACTGGAGTGTAAGTGGATCCCAGCCAACAGAACTGTTTGCTACATCCGTATCAGGGGCTGGTGATGTTAACGGAGATGGTTTTTCAGATGTTATCATTGGTGCACCGCTTTATACCGATACGAAACATTGGGAAGGACGGGTGGTTCTGTATAATGGAGGGGTTTCAGGCCTGGCTGATATAGCAAACTGGACTGCCGATGGTGGCCAGGTAAGTTCATATTTCGGGGTTTCGGTAGCATCTGCAGGGGATGTGAATGGCGATGGCTATTCGGATGTGATTGCAGGAGCTGACATGTATACCAACGGTTTTTCTCAGGCAGGAAAAGTATTTGTATATTTTGGAAGTAAATGGGGCCTGCCGGCTACCGCCAGCTGGACAGCTGAATCGGACAAAGTTAATTCAATGCTCGGCCATTCTGTTTCCTCTGCCGGGGATGTGAACGGGGACGGGTATTCCGACATCATTGTCGGAGCATACGGTTACATCAATGGTCAGACCGATGAGGGAAAAGTATTTGTTTGGTATGGCGGCCCGCTTGGCCTGGGACCGAATGGCAACCCCGGGAATGCCGACTGGTCGGTTGAATCAGACCAGGCTTATGCCCAAATGGGCTGGTCGGTATCAACTGCGGGCGATGTGAACGGGGATGGTTTTTCTGATGTGATTATCGGCGCTCCGGGTTTCTTTAACAATTTTACCAGCGAAGGAGGAGCATTTATTTTTTTAGGCTCTGCATCCGGGTTGGCCATAACTCCGGCAGTGACAGTAGTGTCGGGTGCGGATGGGGCAAATTTAGGTTATTCCGTATCAACGGCAGGAGATGTCAACGGTGACGGGTATGCAGATGTAATTGCGGGTGCTCCGGGCTTTTCAAGCGGGAACAGCCAGACTTACGAAGGTAAAGTCTTAGTATTTCACGGAAGTGCTACCGGCGTTTCCCCTACTCCGGACTGGACAAAAGAATCAAACCAGGCCTCGGCCCAGTTGGGATGGTCGGTTGCATCGGCCGGGGATGTGAACGGAGATGGTTTTTCAGATATAGTAGCCGGAGCACCGAATTATGATTATTCAGGGGGTGCCTTTATCTTTAACGGCAGCGCTGCCGGTCTTTCCACTGAACCGACATGGTCTTACATATCAAACCAGGGAGAGTCTTCACTGGGCAACTCAGTATCCACCGCAGGGGATGTAAACGGGGACGGATACTCAGACGTCATTATAGGTGCACGCTATTATGATCATGAGCAGGTGAATGAAGGCAAGGCTTACCTGTTTTATGGCAACCCTTCGGGGCCTTCGCTGAATCCTGACTGGACATCAGAATCGAACCAGGTTGCAGCACTCTACGGGTATTCCGTTGCTACGGCAGGCGACGTAAACGGAGACGGGTATTCCGATGTCATTATCGGCTCCATGTTATATGAAAATGTTTTGTACAGGGAGGGCAGGACATTTTTATACTACGGTAATGCAACAGGTGGTTTTGATGTGAGGCCCAGGCAGTTCAGGGCGGATCTCATTACTCCTGTTGCTACCGGGTTGGCAACCCATTCAATCAGTCAGGCCGGCGTGAGATTGTACGGCAGGACATTTTGCGGAAGGACCAATGTAAAAATCCAGTTCGAAGTGAAACCCCTGGGAACCATGTTCAATGGTATCGGCCTCACCGAATCCGGTTGGATAGATCCGTTGCCACCAGGTCTGCCGGTCACCGAGCTTGTCAGCGGATTAACAGATCAGACCATGTACAAGTGGAGGGTCAGGTACAAATACAACCTGGTAAAGGGAATGACCCAGGTTTATAGCAAGTGGATCTATCCGAATTCCAACGGAGGGCTTGGGGAAGCTGATTTTAAAGTTTCAAATAATTTCAACATTGACGCACCTGCCACCCAGGCGACCAATATTGTAATCAGCAATGTGCAGTCGGCACAGTTCTCTTTCAACTGGACCGATGGTGATGGGAGTTCAAGGGCGGTGTTTATAAAACAGGCATCGTCAGGCTCAGCCAGCCCTGCAAATCATACAACATACAGCCCGGGAGCTGCATTTGAAACCGGAACTCAGATCGGGAGCACCGGATGGTTCTGCATATTCAACGGCACCAGCCATCCTTCGGATATTACAGTTACAGCCCTGAGCCCGGGCACCACCTACAGAATCATGGTTTGTGAATATAACGGAACTGCCGGGGATGAAGCATACAATACAAGTGATGCAGCAAACAACCCAGTTAACCAGGTCACCTGCCCGGTTATTGTTCCTTCAGTGTGGGGAAATCCATCACCATGTATTGGTGCTGTCAACGTGATGTACAGTACCGATTTTAATAAGACGAATTACAGCTGGAGTATTTCAGCCGGGGGAAACATAACCGGAGGAAACAATACCAGCATCATACAAGTTACATGGAATTCATCAGGAAATCAATGGGTGAAAGCCGCTTATGCCGATGCAAACGGTTGCATACCCGCTAATCCGACACAGTATGATGTCGTAGTCAACCCGCTGCCTTCAGCCGCAGGAGCTATCTCCGGCCCTGGAACAGTGACTGCCGGTCAGACCGGGGTAGTCTACAGCGTTGGCAGCATTGCAAATGCAATCGGCTATACCTGGACACTGCCGATGGGAGCATTTATAACATCAGGAACAAATACGAACAACATTACCGTCACCTTTGGATCAATTGCTTCTTCAGGAATAATTACGGTAAAAGGAACCAATAACTGCGGCAACGGAACAATTTCGGCAGATTTTTCAGTCACGGTGAATCCGTTTGTTCAGGCTATGCTGGGACTGAACAATGTTACTGTTGCTAATGGCCAGACGAATTGTTATAATGCCCAGCAAACGATAACTGTTGCGGGGAGCGGCTCCTACTTCTTAGTCAATTCCGGAGGAAGTGCAACGCTTATTGCAGGTCAGAATATAATCTTCCTGCCCGGTACAAAAGTATCTTCAGGAGGTTACATGAATGCCTACATTTCAACAAACGGAAATTATTGTTCCCAGTCACAAAGCCTTGTTTTAAAATCGGTTACAGATTCTTTGTCAAAAGGAAATGGACCTTCAGTCCTGTCATTCAGGGTCTATCCAAACCCGACCCCGGGGGATTTCACTCTTGAATTTATTAAAAAACAAGAGCCAGGCGGGAGAGTTGAGATCTACGGAATGTTCGGAAAATGCCTGTATAGGAATGATATTACCAATTTATGGAAGCAGTCATTCTCCATTACTGATTTGCCAGCCGGCATATATGTACTCAAGGTAGTTTCTTCAGGCGGTTCAGGATTGGCGAAGATTATTAAAACACAGTAGACCGAAACCTGGATTATCACTCTAATTACCTGTCTGGCAGGTATAAATATCTTGTTTGAAATTCCACGGCAACTAAATCAGCTGTCTGTTTATAACCGGCAGAACGCGTTCCCGCGCGTCCTGAAAAGACCGTCCACAGAATCCCTGAATATCCGATTTTTTCAAAATAACTTTATAAACATTTTTTTTTATTTTTGTTCGATTAATACCAATCGTTTGTAATCCCTGGATTTAAAATATTCCAGACTGGAGTTTTTTTCACCAAAACACTGACCTTATGAAAAGCAATCTTCCGAAAATAAATCCGGGAAGAAAGTTATAGATCCAGGAACTGATACTCCATCCTATTATGTTGCAATCGGGGCCTCTGCCGGCGGGCTTGAAGCAATTGACACCTTCTTTTCGAGCATGACATCGTCGAGCGGGTTTGCCTTCATTGTGATACAGCATTTATCACCCGACTATAAAAGCCTGATGGTCGAGTTGTTGTCGAAAAAAACCTCGATGCCGGTGCACCGTGCTGAGGATAACATGGCGGTACTTCCGAATCATGTTTACCTGATTCCGCCTAAAAAGAACCTGAGCATCTTCCACGGGAAACTGATCTTAAGTGAGCAGGATCATTCAAAGGGGGTGAACCTGCCGATAGATGTTTTCTTCAAATCACTGGCAGAAGACCAGGCCGAAAAGTCTATCGGGATCATCCTTTCCGGAACCGGCAGCGATGGAACAAGGGGGTTGAGGGTCATCAAGGAATATGGCGGAATGGTTATCGTCCAGAAAGAAGACTCTGCCCGGTTCGACGGTATGCCCCGGGCAGCCATCTCTACCGGGTTAAGTGACTTCATCCTCGCTCCCGAACAGATGCCCGGGCAGCTTCTTTCATTCGCCAAACACCCTTATGCGGCAAAAGCTGTACGATCCGAAACCATTGTAAGTGATGAAGACGGGCTGACGCGTATTTTTTCCATTTTGCGGGAAAGATGCAAGGTTGACTTTACGTACTATAAGCCCAATACGATCATCAGGCGAATTGAACGACGCATGGCGATCAACCAGACCGACAGCCTGAACGATTATGTTGATTTTATTATCAGGAATCCCGGGGAAGTAACCGTGCTGTACCGCGAACTGCTCATTGGCGTGACCAGTTTCTTCAGAGACCAGGAAGCATTTAACACACTGACGGACAAGTGGATGCAGAATGTTTTCGGTTTGGCCCCCAACCGGGAGTTAAGATTCTGGGTAGCAGGTTGCTCCACCGGGGAGGAGGCCTACAGCCTGGCCATCCTTGCCCGCGAATACATGGAGCGTACAAAACAGGATTTCAATGTGAAAATTTTTGCAACCGACATTGACCGGGAAGCTATTCACTATGCGGCGGCCGGATCGTACCCCGAAAGCATCCGGGCCGATATCCCGTCGGAATTACTGACCAAGTATTTTCTCAAGAAGGACGACACGATCCAGATTGCAAGGACCATCAGGGAGATGGTCGTTTTTGCGCAGCACAACATCATCAAGGATCCCCCTTTCACCAACATTTCATTGCTCAGTTGCCGGAACCTGATGATTTACCTGCAGCCAAACCTGCAGAAAAAGGTGTTCGAATTCTTCAACTTCTCACTTGTCGCCGGTGGATTTCTTTTCCTTGGCCTGAGCGAATCGACAGGTGAAATGAGCGATTACTTCGAACCGCTCGATGTAAAGCACAAGATTTACAGGTCGAGGGGACTTTCAAGGCCTGTGGCTGATGCATCGCACCTGTTGTCGGCCACCGACACACGCAGCCGCGACATGAGAAGCCATTATTCGGGTTTAAGGCGTTTCTTCAAAGCCTCGGAAGAGGAACGGATCCTGGAGCGCTTTTTCGAAACCGTCTCCACTGATTACCTTCCCCTCTCACTGATTGTCAACGAAAACCTTGAGATCCTTCATACACTGGGAGACCCGGCACAGTATATCAAAGTGCCCATCGGGAAACTGATCAACGACATTTCAAAAATGACCATCAAGGAGCTGACCATCCCGATTACCACCGGGCTCCAGAAGGTATTCCGTCTACACCAGGAGGTTCGTTTTTCAAACATCCGGAT
This sequence comes from uncultured Bacteroidales bacterium, assembly GCA_903875045.1. Lineage (GTDB taxonomy): Bacteria > Bacteroidota > Bacteroidia > Bacteroidales > FEN-979 > CAIVAT01. The sequence continues at coordinate 23,497 of CAIQUS010000157.1, read as the reverse complement.
CAAGCAGAACACTACCGAGGTTCTGGTTAACATCAGGATCATCCCGTTTGCCAAAAAAAAGGGCCAGGATGACCTCGCGACGGTCATCATCGGGGAGACCCGGAAGATCGACCTTGTAGACCAGACCCTGAGCATCCAGTCTTATGACATGTCGAAAGAGGCGGAAGACCACCTGCACAGTCTCGAGCAGGAGTTGCAGTTCACCAGGGAAAACCTACAGGCTACCATCGAGGAGCTGGAGACTTCCAATGAAGAGTTACAGGCGACCAATGAAGAGCTTCTGGCAAGCAACGAGGAGTTGCAGTCAACCAATGAAGAGCTTCAATCGACCAATGAGGAACTGTTCACGGTCAATGCCGAATACCAGAGCAAAATCATTGAACTGACCGAACTGACCAACGATATTGACAATATTCTGAGCATCTCCCAGATCAGCTTCCTGCTGATCGATGAAAATTTTGAGGTACGGCGGTTCTCTCCGAATATCACCAAATTGTTCAGCCTGCTGAACAACGACATCGGGCGCCCGATCACCCACATCCCCAACTTCATCTCCAATTCCGACCCGGTTGCACTCTTCAGGGTTGTACTGTCGGACCTGAAACCCGTCGAACTGGAAATTGCCGATGAAAACGGCCGTTTCTACATGATGCGGGTCGAACCATACAGCATAGGTCCAAAATCATATTCGGGGCTGGTTGCCTCCTTTTTTGATATCACGGAGCTTAAAAAGTCGAGATCTGCACTCATGACCTCGGAGGAACGGTTTAAAAACCTTTTTGACACGATGGAACTGGGTGTAGTATATCAAAACGACAGGGGCGAAATAACATCCGTGAATCCTGCCGCTGAAAACATACTAGGCCTGACCCTGGAGCAAATGCAGGGAAAAAAATCGATCGATCCGCACTGGCACTCTGTTCATGAGGACGGGTCACCATTCCCCGGGGAAGAACATCCTTCTATGATCGCACTCAAAACCGGAAATAAAATCAGCGGTGTGATCATGGGGGTATACAATCCAAAAAAGCAAAATACTACATGGATCCATGTCAGTGCGGTACCGATGTTCAAACCGGGGGCAAAAACACCGTTCCAGGTCTATGCCACATTCCAGGACATCACTATCCAAAGGGAGGCCCAGTCCGACGCCATGATTACAGAAAAACACTTCCGGCAACTTTTCGATGAAATGCAGAATGGCATTGCTGTCCATGAAATGCTTTTCAATAAGGCGAACGAGCCGGTCAATTATCGCTTCATCAGTGTAAATCCCGCTTTCGAGGAACATACCGGCCTGAAGTCAAAAGAGATTCTTGGGAAAACTATCCTGGAGATTTTTCCCCAACTCGATCCGGGCTGGATTCAACGATACGGGGAGGTTGTGACAACCGGGATTCCCGCCCATTTTGTCGAATACAGCAAAGAACTAAATAAAACCTTCAGGATAAGCGCTTTCCGCCCAGGTAAAAACCAGTTTGCCGTCATCGTACAGGATATAACCGATCAAAAGATTCTGGAAGATCAACTCCGGGAACTTCAGAAAATACACAAAAAGGCCACCGGCAAGTCCGGCCATGATAAACCTCAATAATTCCGGATCATGAATGAAAAGCTTAACTCCCTTCGTGAAAAGGCCGAGCAGATCCTGACCAATTCGGCGCTTTTGGTGACAGACATCCCATTAAGCGATTTCAACAGGATTATTCACGATCTGAAGGTATACCAGATTGAGCTTGAACTCCAGAATGAAGAGCTGAGGAGCGCACAGAAACAGCTTGAAGAATCCCGAAACCGGTTTGCCGAACTATACAACGAGGCTCCTGCCGGCTACGTTACCCTCAATGCCACCGGCGCCGTTTTGCAGGCAAACCAGACTTTTTTGCAAATGGTGAAACTGGGTCTGCCTGAAGTACTGAATTTCAGTTTTGCTGAATTTCTTTCCAGCAGCGACCGGCATCTTTTTCTGAGCCGGTTCAACGCATTCTTTAAAAAACCTGCTGATAAGATCATGGAGCTCAAACTGCTCAGGAGAGGAGGAAAGCCCATTTATATAAGAATCACCGGCAACCTGAAGAACGATTTTTCTAAAGACAACGGGCAAAAGGCGGGCGATGGAAAGCTGTTTCTCATTATCCATGACATCACCAGCCAGAAGATGGTTGAGGCTAAATTAATAGAAAGCGAATACAATTTCCGTACGTTGGCCAATTCCGGACAGGCGCTGATATGGGCATCAGGCATTGATCACCAACATGATTATTTCAATGACGTATGGCTTAACTTTACAGGGCGACCACTTGAAGAGGAACTGGGATACGGATGGACATCGGCAGTGCACCATGATGACCTGGAGACCTGTCTGAGGATTTTCACCGAAGCATTTGAGCGCAGGGAACGGGTTACCCGGCAGTACCGCCTGCGCCGGCACGATGGCGAATACCGGTGGCTGCAAGATGATGCATGCCCAAGATATACGAGCAACGGGGATTTTTCCGGATACCTGGGCTTCTGCCTCGACATCACTGCAAGCAAACAGGTTGAAGCCGATCTGCTGGCGCTGAATGAAACGTTGGAAGAACGCGTGGATCTTCGAACAAAGGACCTGGAGTCGTCAAACCGGGAATTGCAGTTTCATCTTCGCGAAATTGAACAGTTCGGGTACATCTCCTCACATGACCTGCAGGAACCCTTGCGGACTTTAACCACGGTCTCACAGCTGGTTTTTGATGAATATTCGGATAAAGTCGATGATACCGGAAAAAAATACCTCGAATTTATTCTGCAATCCGCAGGCAGGATGAGGGAACTTGTCAAAGGGCTCCTTGAGTACTCACTACTGGGTAAAGAAGGCGTAAAAACACCCACCGACTGCAACGAAGTTATAAAAGATGTACTTAACGACCTGGGGGAATCGATCAGAGAAAGCGGCACAGCCGTCATTGCGGGGCATCTGCCGGTGGTAAATGCATATCAAGCCGAATTGAGGGTGTTATTTCAGAATCTTATCACCAATGCCATAAAATTCAGATCTACTGATTATCCCTCAAAAATTGTGATCTCCGCAGTCACTGACGAGCATGGTTCCCTCTTCAGCATTGAGGATAATGGCATCGGCATTGCGGAAAACGACCGCGAAAAAATATTCATAATTTTTAAAAGGCTGCATAACAGGAATTTATATTCGGGAACCGGCATTGGCCTGGCTCACTGCAAGAAAATCACTGAGTTGCACGGCGGTACAATTTGGGTTGAGCCCGTTGAAGGCCGCGGCAGCAGATTCTGCTTTACAATTCCACGCTAAAATAAAAAGCGGGGACCCGGTCACCAGGGTTGATCCAGGATGTCCTTTACGACCGGGCCTCCGCATGATACAATTTTCTGAAGGATGCTACTCCTTAATTAGTTTGGCATAGCCTGATACTCCATCGCCGATCACCCTGACCAGGTAGATCCCTTTCGGGCGGCCTTCAAGCGAAACAAGGTGCTTCCCTGGACCGCTGTATTGGTTGTGGAACAATTTTTCACCCCGCAGATTGTACACTTCAAGTTTCACGACAGCTGTTTCTGACATCACCGGTAATTCGACCGTGAATTTGCCGGTTGTAGGATTCGGGTAAACCCTGAAGGAATCCCCCCCCTGCTTCACCAGCATCGGTTCCGGAATCAACTGGTTGTCGGATTCATCCGGAGTGGTGGCAGGTAAATTGACATTCGGGTAGGCAGAACACCAGAAACACTGGGTGGAAATGAAGCCATGCGCATATCCTCCGGAAATCACAGTGGTTCCGGGTTTTAACAGGATGTTCTGCCCTGCGAGAATGTTCGCAGTTCCACCGGCATTGACAAGCAGACCGGTTACTGTAACAGTCTGGGTAGCATCATAGCATCGCGATTGCCCGCTCGCCACGGTAACACCCGTGACAGTCCGGGATGCCAGTGGCACCGGAGTGACATTGATCGTTACCACATTGGTACCTACGGAGCCACATCCCATCAATGAAGTCTGGATCTGTTTGTAATAGGTTGTGGCCGATAATGCGCCTGGCTGGTAATTTTGACTGGAAGCCCCGGGAATGTTGGTCCAGGTGCTATTGTTAGGCGAACTCTGCCATTGATAGCTGTAGGGAGCAACTCCACCGCTGGGGGAAGATCCGGACAAAGACGAGGGAGATGTATTGGTGCAAATGGTTTGGTCTGAGGTGATAGTACCGGCGGCAAACGGAGGGTTCACTGTGATGGTTACCACGTTGGTATTCAACGATCCGCAACCGCCGGAGGAGTTCTGGGTAAGCTTGTAATAGGTCGTTGCAGTCAGGGCGCCAGGGGTATAGCTCAATGAGGTTGCCCCGCCGATGGCAGTGAAGACCACATTGTCCGGGGAACGCTGCCACTGGTAGCTGTACGGGCTGACCCCACCGGCCGGGGCAATGCCGGCCAAAGGCGAAGGCACAGTATTATAACAAACACTTTGGTTTGAGGTGATTGTACCGACGGCAAACTGAGGGTTTACCGTGATGGTTATCACGTTGGTATTCAATGATCCGCAACCTCCAGAGGAGTTCTGGGTAAGTTTGTAATAGGTCGTTGCAGTCAGGGCGCCGGGGGTATAATTCAATGAGGTTGCCCCACCGATGGTAGTGAAGACCACGTTGTCCGGGGAACGCTGCCACTGGTAGCTGTAGGGGCTGACCCCACCCGCCGGGGCAATGCCGGCCAAAGGCGAAGGCGCCGTGTTGTAACAAATACTTTGGTTTGAGGTGATGGTACCGGCGGCAAACTGAGGGTTCACTGTGATGGTTACCACGTTGGTATTCAACGATCCGCAACCACTGGAGGAGGTCTGAGCTATCCGATACCAGAGAGTGGAAGTCATTGTAGCGGGGGTATAACTCAATGAGGTTGCCCCGGGGATGATCGCGAAGACCACGTTGTCCTGTGATCTCTGCCACTGGTAGCTGTAAGGAGTCACCCCTCCTGAAGGGGCAACGCCGGTCAATCCTGCAGGGACAGTGTTGTAACAGATCACTTGGGAAGTGCCCATAGTTCCGGCCGCAAATGCCGGTCGAACGATCATTGTAACAGGGGTCGAAGTGGCCGGACTCCCGGTGATGCAGGAAGCATTCGAGGTGAGGATACAGGTAACCACGTCGTTGTTCAGTGGTGTGTAAGTATAAGTCGGGCTGTTGGTTCCGGCATTGGAGCCGTTGACCTGCCACTGGTAAGCCGGGGTGCTTCCGCCATTGACCGGGGTCGCCGTGAAGGTGACGCTCGTTCCGGAACAGACGGTATTGCCCGATGGAGAAACTGAAACACTTACGGGCGCCGCGACACAGTACAACTCAGACTGCCAGAGCCCCCTGCCGGAGGTGGCGGCCCTGAGCCGGCTGTTTGAGGAGGTTGCATTGTAATAAATTTCGAGTTCATTCACGACAACATTAGGTAATCCTGCGGAAAACAAAGTCCAGTTTGCCGATCCGACCTTGACATAAACCCCGACATCGGTTCCGGCATAGAGTTCAACACTGGAAGTATTCTGCTTATTCTGAACCAGGCACATCACCGGAATGGAAGGTAACCCGGCTGAGATATCCGTCCAGGTAGTGCCCCCATTGATTGTTTGATAAACCCTCGTGGCATTATAACCGCCCAGTGAGACCCAGACTGTGTTCGGATCATCATTTTTAACAGCGATATAGGTAATGTTACCTGAACCCACGGGGATGGTGCCGGTAATATTGGTCCAGGTGGTACCTCCTACAGTTGTACGGTATAAAATTGATGCGGTTGCCGCATAAATGTAATTCGAATTTGAAGGCGCTACGGTAAGCGCTTTCAGATTATCTCCTCCCCAGGTACTTATTTTGGTCCATGCAGTTCCCTGATTGATCGATTTGAAAACATCCTGGTATCCCATGTATATTGTTGTGTTCACAGCAGGATCTATAACGAAAGGTGCGCACCACCATGCTGAACCAGTTAATCCCGAAATTATTTGTGTCCAACTGGTTCCATGATTGGTCGACCTCCTTATATCACCATAATATAGTTCACCATACAATGTATTTTGGTTGGTGTAATCAATGATGCATTCAAACCCATCTCCGCCGATTTCATCACTCCAGGAGCCCGAAAGAAAAGATTTGGTTCCATTGTCCTGCAATCCGATAATATTTTCATTGGCTACGGTTTGTGCCACGCCAAGACGATAAATCTGGCTTATTGACAACCCGTTCCCAAGATTTGTCCACGTTGAACCGGTGTTGGTCGTTTTATAAACTCCGCCATCATTCCCTTCAAAAAGTGTGGAAGTACCGTTCTGATATGCAAGGCAATGCTTATCTGCATGTACTTCCGGAACTCCGCAACCATACGAAGAAGTCCAGTGATTCGAAAGTGACCAGGCTGTACCACCATTTATCGACTTCCAGGTATTGACCCCGCCAACAAATACAATATCAGCATTGGTGGGATCAGCAGCGATGCACAGATCATACCATGCCTGCCCTCCGGTTGCAGCGCTGCCACATCCATTATTTAATATATTGGTGGTCGCCCCACTGAATACCTGAGAAAAAGTTGCACCACTATCGGTTGATTTGTAAATTCCGGCCAAACCGCTGCTGCTGTTTGACACAACTGCATAAACCACTGCCGGATTGTTTGCTGAAACAGCAAGTTCTGTCCGCTTGTTGTTGGTGTTCAATGTTGCAGCCCAGTTTGAACCACTATCTGTTGACCGGTAAATAACCCCGGTCTTAGTTGATGCATAGATAGTGGAAGGAGTTCCAGGCTTAAATTCCATATCGATGAATTCAGTGGCAACCAACAGGCTCCAGGTGGTTCCGCCATTGATCGTTTTATAAACACCCACAGTTGTTGCGGCGTATAATATGTTATTATCTGTCGGATGAAGGAGAAGCCTGTTAACGGTGCGCTGCACACTAACCGAAAAGGACAATCCGGTGGTTGTCCAGGTCGTTCCGCCGTCAATTGATTTAAGAACACCCACACTGTTGTTGTCATGAGTTTGTCCTCCCCCAAGTGACCACATACTTCCTCCGTCCTTGTCACCTGTGGCAATATAGATTACGTCAGGTGCAGAAACGGGCCGGTAAGCAGCAATATCACTCACGCCTAAAACAGGATTATGATCTCCAATGGGTGTCCAGTTTGTCCCGCCATCCGAAGTTTTCCAGATTCCTCCTGAAGGAGAGCCCACGTAGATTGTATTGTTATCTCCTGAAACAAAACCCACGCAATTTATCCTTCCCAATCCAGAATATCCCCCTGTAGAAGTTGTGGGCCCTAAACTGGTCCAGTTACCAACAGGGCCATCAGTTTCAGGATTTTCCCTGATATATTTTGCAAATTCCTCACTGGCTGAAGTTTTAGGAAATTCACCAGTTTGCTTGACAATCCTGTCCTGCCAGTAATATTCCCATCTTCTGAACTGTTTCCAGCCCTGGGCCTTTACCTCCTCCCCTTGTTCATTTTTGTAATAACCGTTCCTGACGTTGAAAGGTGCCCAATAATCATTGAAGGCTTTCTGGATTTCGTAAAAGGTCAGGTTGCCGTTTTGCAGTTTCTCCTTCGGGAGGTTATCAGTCCATTGCTGGGCCTTGAGATCAGCGGCGAATATGATAGCTGACAACAATGATATTAAAAGAATATATTTTCTCATGGTATTTCTGATTAGTTTGGTTTATTTATCATCTTTTGTGGCCGGCCTTTTCATAAACATCCGGAGGATGAACATAACTGAATCCGGCCGGCCATTGTAATCCAAATCTTGAGGGCACTCCGATAAGTCTGAGAACAAATAATTCAACCGCAGAGGGCAACAGATTTTTTTCGCAGAGTTTCGCAAAGTTGTAATTATCTGCGTGTTATCTCTGCGGCTCTTTGCGGTTTCTTTGTGTTCTTTGCGGTTTAACAATTTTTCAAATGGTGATTTGATGAATAAACGACTTTTCAGAGTGGCCTCAATCTTTGATCGTAAAAAAAGTATAAAAGTAATATTTATTTAGACTGCTTAACATTAAAAATAATTATTACGAACTTGATTTGAATGATTTTCACTAACCATTTGATTTTCTGAGGGAAAATATTTTCAAAAAGAGGCCTTTCCTCCCCGGCTGATTCGGAAATCATATCAAATTGGAAGGAAAGGAACCGGGGAAAGTAAATTACTAACCTTGTCTTGAACCCTAAAAAAGGACTAATTTCACGGAGGATCGCATATTACCGCATTCAAGTCGGAGGATGTAAAGTCCGACAGGTAAACCAGTTGCGTCGATTTCGTGTACATCTTGCCGGCTGAACCGGGTTGTGATTACGCATTGTCCCATGCAGTTAATTACCCTTGCCGTGGTCTCTCCCTGCCAGTTATTTGCAGATGAGATAAAGAACCTGTTATGTGCGGGGTTTGGAAAGACTTTGACCCCGTCGGAGACAGACCGTTCAATACCACTAAGGATATTACTGACAGGCCGTTCCCAGACACCAGCACCGAAAGTGCCCACCAATATTTTATCCCCGCTAATCAGCAGGGTTCTGACATCCCGTTTGGTGAGGCCAGTGCTTGCCGTGTCCCATCCGGCCCCTTCATTCCTGGAAATATAGACCCCCTCGTCGGTCGCGGCATAAAGAATTCCATTGTCATAAATGATCGAATTCACTCCTATGGTATCAAGACCGGCAGCTGTCCAGGTGAAACCGTTGTCGAGGGAGACGAAAACGCCTTTATGGGTGCCGGCAAAAATTCTGCTGCCTGTTACGGTCAACGATCTGACTGATATGGCTGCCATCCCGGAATCTGCATCCTGCCAACTGTTCCCGTTATCGGAAGAGACTTTAACACCCCAGGTAAGTGCTGCAACGAGGTTGTTCCCGCTGAAGGCAAGGTCATTCACCATCTCATGTTCCATCCCTGTATTCGCAGGGTTCCAGGTAGTACCATTGTCGGGGGAGCGGTATACGCCATTTCCGTGAGTCCCGATAAAGATGTCGTTGCCGTTGATTTCCAGGGTCCTTACCTCCGAGGGCACAAAAAGGTTGGTTAGAGGAACCCAGGTGTTTCCATCATCCGCGGATTTCGAAACCCCGAACAATGCGGCATACATCAATGATCCGCAACTATCGAAAGAGTACACGGAGCCATGGTTATAATTCGATGATTTCCAGTTCACCCCTTCATCGTCTGAAAGGAAGACTCCGCCATTCTCGCTGTTGTTGAATAACCCGGCAAGGATATGTCCGCCCCGCTGAGTCAGGCATTGAACGTAGGTTTCCACAAAACCTATCGCCGTCCAGGAGTCACCATTATCGTCAGATTCGTACAACCCGTGTTCCCCACTGCCTGCATAAACAGTGTCACCGCTTAAGGCCACATGTTCTGTGTAAAATGTGCTCAGGTCATTTACCAGGAGTTCCCAACTGGTTCCATGATGCGACGAGCGGTATAACTTTCCGACCGATGCAACAAATACGGTACTGTCATGCGCGCAAATATCGGAACTGTATAAACCCGGCAATCCCTGGTTGACCGACACCCAGTTGACACCATTGTCGTTCGAGGCAAAAACCCCTGATGAACCTGTTACAGCATAAAGATAATTCCCGGCTGTGGCCATGGACACAATTATCCTTGATGAAGGCAGCCCGTTATTTGCCGGTGTCCATGTACTCCCATTGTCTGTCGACCGGAACACCCCGTCCCAGCATCCGAGAAAAAGATCGGTCCCCTTGACAACCATGGCCAGGATCGATGTATTCGTTAACCCTGTATTCACCGGAACCCAGTTCCCTCCGTTATTGAATGACCGGAATACTCCGTCGCTCGTTCCGGCAAATATATATCCCACTGTCTTAACCAGGGCATAAACTCCGGCACTGTTGATGCTTGTCCATTCCCAGGAAGTGCCTTCATCGGAAGAGATATATACTCCATTGCTGCTGGTGCCGGCAAATAATATACTCCCGTTGCGAAGAAAACACCGGGTGTACTGCGGCAAACCCTGGCTCCGGTTGACCCAGGTTGCGCCGTGATCAGGAGAGAACAGCAATCCTTGCCCCGTCCCTGTCCACAGGTTGTCCGCATCCGGATAAATGCACGACACGCCCCCGCCGCAGGGACCCCTGGTTTGCACCCACTGGGATAATCCTTCATAAGGGTGGAGACAAAAAATCAGGCAAATGGTCAGGAATCTAAACATCGTTCTTTTCATCAGTCCGGTACGTTTTTATCGTGGGTAAAACTGGTACATATCCGTATTTTCAGACTTTCCGAGAAAAGCCCTCTTCTGATAAACGAAGACAGTATTGAAATCATAGACATCAACAGGCGAATTATGATTGAACGCAAACTTCGTATTCAGATCATACTCCAGCATTTTATACCCCATCAGAGGTATGTATAACCTGTCGCCGATGATGAACGAACCCTGGCTCTTCGCATCGTTAGAAGTAACAACAGAGTCAAACATCATTATCTGGTTGGTGGAAGGAAGGTACTCCCACAATATAAAATTACTTTTGTAACTCACGCCATCCGTTTCAAGGAAAAATCCCCTGTTATTCCAGTTCAGGCCTTCCCACACCCATTTCCCTTTCAGGGCGTTGTTAAAGGGCATTGCTGTCCATCGATCTGTGGCAGGATCATATTCCCAGAATGATTGGTCGCTGGGTAAATACATATACATCTTATTGTCAATGACAACGCACGAAGGAGGGTCAACATAGAGCTTCAAAACACCAGGGAAACTGCTTTTCTGCTGCCAGGAATCCGTGACAGGATCATACTGCCACAGGTCTTTAAACAGATAATAGGTCAAATTTTCGCCCAGTCCGACATATCCCTTGCCATTGATCGAAAAACCAATCGCCCGCGACCGTTGCTCAACCGGAAAAGGCTGTTTTTCCTGCCAGGAATTTGCATTCATGTCATATTCCCAAAGTTTTGGGGATGCCAGGCTGTTCATACCGGTATGACCAAGGCACACATATCCTTTTGAACCGATCGTAAAAGCCGAGTTCCAGAACCTTGCCTCCCCCGGGAACATGGGAAGGTCGCTCCACGGACAGATGTGCCTGAACAGGTCAACGCTGATGGCTGACTGTTTGGCCACCTCTACAGTGATGTTCACATCCCGGGTGAGCGTTGTGTTGGGTGTCATGACCAGAATTGTGTCGGCTGACACATGGACTATGGTACCCTGAATTGTTCCAAACAGGACGTTATTATGATGGCTTTTCACACTGAAATTCTTCCCGATGATGGTGATGAACCGTCCTCCGCATGCCGAATCGGGGTAAAAGGCAGTGATGACAGGAGGCTTGCAACCAAGGCTGACAAATGATTTCACCTGGCTGTATATCATTGAATCACCTGTCTTCAGGTAGGCCCTTACGAAAAAGGTTCTCCCTGCTTCCAGGTCTTTGTCCACTCTGAAACTGAATATGGAATCAGGGGAACCCTGGAATGGCTGGATGAAGTCAGTAGGCGAAGGTAATTGTGTGCTGTCGCTCCATACAAATCCGTATTCATTTATCTTCAAGGAGGATGCACCATACCTCCGCGCGAAATAGGTAGCGCCATCGGTGGAAATATCCCCGATGCCGGTCATGTTAACATACAGTGTGTCGACAGGAGGTTTTACTGGAGGGTTTACAGGAGGGCTGTCTTCACTTTTTTTCTTGCAGGATACTGTGGTGAGAACCAACAGGAAGAGAACAAAAATCAGATTTTTATGTGCCATGATCTGTCCTGGTTTAAGTTAGTATGGAACAGCTTTGTTCAGGAATTTCGCCCGAATTTAACGACAATTTCCGGAATCCCAATAAAAAAAGGCACCGGAAACAATGGCGGAAATGTACCAATGTTGGACCTATCAATAAAAAACCCGCATAACCATTGATAATTATGCGGGTTATAAGATTATTAGTGACTCCGGAGGAATCACAACCACCCATAATAAAACCACATTCATTTAATTCACAAAACATTTCAATAATCAGTATTCACTGTTCATTTGGGATGTAAAAATATATTTGTAAAATTAAGAGAATGTGGTTAAATTGTGTTGGAAATCGCACAAATTCTACACAAATATGTCAAATCCCGATAAATATTCTCTATCTTAGCTCTATTAAACACCGTACAAATGGAGCCATATTAACTGGGAAATTCATGCTTGATGGAGATCATCAGATTATTTTTTGCAGAACTTTTTCCCTGATACTGTCCACAATTTGAATCAGTGCCTCTATTTCGCTTACAGATGGTTCAAGAAAGTCACCCGGATATCTGGCTTCAACGCCATAGTCAGTGAGGTTCATGAGATTGACATTGGAAAAGTCTTTATCAATGGCGGAACATCGCTCAACCAGAAATTCTAAATTGTGCGTTCTTTCCGGATCGATTCCATGAAAAATAAGGTAAGCCTTTATAAATTTTTCGGCTGCCTGCTGACAATGAAACCCGATAGCACCTCTGGCAGTTGAGTCCGCATCAACAAGTTGCTGAACAACCAGACGGTCTTCCTCGGCTTTTTCAATCCACTGAAGAGCATATTGTTTCGTGTCTTCATTCATACACGCACTCCTTCCTGAATTGCAGATCGTATAATATGGCCAGGGAGGGTTTGCTTCTTTTCAATGTCACTAAAAGAATGGATGATAATGTCAGCAAGAATATGCTGTTTTGCCAGGGTCTTTCTTATAAGCGCTTGAAAATATAATCGCTGTTGAGTATTCATTGACGATTTGGTAATGACCAGTAAGTCATAATCAGAATTGTTTTGGCTATCGCCACGTGCCCTGGAGCCAAATAAGATTACATCCGATTCCGGGAGAAAGCGGGAGATGGTTATTTTGATTTCCGTAAGCACTAATTTTTCTGATTCCATAGTCGCAACAGATGTAAATACAAAGATAGTCAAAGTCAATTGCGAAATTGAAACATTTTTTCACAATTTATTGTCGAGCACTGCATGAATTCTTATTTTAAGTCACGGTTTTCTTACGGTTGTTCCAGGTAATTGACCGGTTCCACGTCCAGCAACTAGCTACAGAAGCTCTGCAGGAAATCCGCACTAAATACAGGTGGGAAGCACTGGAAGCAGAGAATGACGCTATTGACAAGGCAAAAAAAACAAGAGTCAATATAATCCCGAAATACTCAGTAATGGGGATACATTGAAGCAATTGCTTGTCAGGAGCCGGTATTTATTGTACAAACAGGAACAAAAATGGACGAGTCACCAGGCCATCAGAGCTGCAATACTCTTTGAACGCTTTCCTGACCTCAAAAAGGCATACAGTTTAACCCAGAATCTATCCTTGATTTTTACCAAAACCACTGAGAAAATCTACGCTTATACAAGACTTGCTAAGTGGCATGAAAGAACACTGTTACAAATCGCACAAATTAAGCACATAACAAAAATAAACCCCCATAACAAATTAAATTACAGGGGTTTAACATTCCAAGAAGTGACTCCGAAGGGACTCGAACCCCCAACCAACAGAACCGGAATCTGCCATTCTATCCAATTGAACTACGGAGCCAGTGAAGGTGCAAAGATACACAATTCAGTATTAATTTTCACCTTTTGAGTTTTGAGTTTTGACTTTTCATATCTTTGATCTTCCAAATATCTCATAAAATCTAATTTCCATGTCAGAAAAAATTAAAGATAAAGTTGCTCCTGGTGTAGCAACAGGACAGGCAGTACAGGAAATATTCCGCATTGCCAAAGCCAACCGCTTTGCCTTACCTGCGGTGAACGTGACCGGAACCGATACGGTGAATGCCGTCATGGAGGCTGCTAAAACAGTCAATTCACCGGTGATCATACAGTTTTCAAATGGCGGCGGGATTTTCTATGCCGGCAAATCATTGAAGAATGAGAATGAGCGGATCGCCATCAAAGGCAGCATTGCCGGTGCACAACACATTCATGAAATTGCAGAATTGTATGGCATCCCTGTGATCATCCATACTGACCATGCAGCTAAAAAACTGCTGCCCTGGATTGATGGTTTGCTCGATGCGGGTGAAAAACATTTTGCAAAATACGGCAAACCGCTGTTCAGCTCACACATGCTTGATCTTTCGGAAGAATCTCTTGAAGAGAACATCGAAATCTGCAAACGCTATCTCGAACGCATGAGTAAAATGGGGATGACCCTCGAAATAGAACTCGGAGTAACCGGTGGTGAGGAAGATGGCGTTGACAACACCGGTATCGACAGTTCCCGCCTTTACACCCAGCCCGAACATGTGGCACACGCTTACGAAACGCTGTTAAGTGTAAGCCCGAATTTCACCATCGCTGCATCATTTGGCAATGTGCATGGAGTGTATAAACCGGGCAATGTGAAACTGGAACCTAAAATCCTGCATAATTCACAGGTATATATCCAGCAGAAATTCAATACAGGCCCTAATCCGGTCAACTTCGTATTTCACGGCGGATCGGGTTCAGAACCTGAAAAAATCGCTGAAGCACTCGGTTACGGGGTGGTTAAAATGAATATTGATACAGATACCCAATGGGCTTTCTGGGAAGGAATCCTTCACTTTTACAAAAAGAATGAAGGTTATCTGCAAGGTCAGATCGGAAATCCGGACGGGGATGATAAACCCAATAAAAAATTCTACGATCCGCGGGTCTGGCTCAGAGAGGGCGAAAAAACCATGGTTGACCGGTTAAAAACAGCATTTACCGACCTGAATTGTCTCGACAGGTATTAAATGCATGTCCTGAATACGGGATCTCAAAGATTTCCCGTATTCGGGATTTTTTAAAACGATGAACCAGACGATGCAGTGCTCATCGGATGTACACTGAGTACCGGGAACGGTGAATTATTTACCATCTGGTGTGCATAAGACCCCAGAAAAATGTTTGCCGTAGATATTTCCTGCTGTGTCATGATCGCAATCAGGTTGGCATCCACTTTTCTGGCATATTCAATTGTTTCCAGTGCGATATTATCGCAATCGGCATGATGAACATGGTGCTTAATTTGTTCTTCATTAAAATATCCAACCACCTGCGATGTATACACATCAACCTTGTCGCGTAAAGCTTTTGATTTTGATGTATACAATATCAGGATGAATATTTCGGCATCATGCCGTTTTGCCAGGAATCCTGCAAAGGAGGCCTTTTGCCTGGTTTCTTCCACGCTGTCGATCGGAAAGACAATCCTTTTCAGTGGACGCTGAATATTGATCCCTCCCCGGATGGTGATTACCGGACAGGAACTCGCAGCAATAATTTTATTGGCATTGCTACCGATCCAGAATTCCTCGAAACCCGAAGCCCCATGCGTACCCGTAACAATGAGCATGGCATTGACGGACTTTGCCTCGTCGGTAACTTCCTTGTAGATTTTACCTTTCCTGATTTTCCACAATAATTTGACCCCCGGGAATTCAGGCTGATATTTTGCAATTAAATCCTCAAAAGCCGCCTTGACATCAATTGAAGAATCAAGGATTTTTTCCCCATATTTATCCTTCTCGGTTGCCGATTTCTGGACCCATAATAAAATCAACTCCCCATGGCAATGGTCGGCTATGGATAAAGAATGAAGAAAAGCATTGATTGAACATTCCGAAAAATCAATGGCCACAACTATTTTATGCATAACGTTAGGTTTTGTTAATTTGATTTGAATAAATTTATCTGGACAGTAACAATGAAGGCATTGGGGTAATCTGAAGTCAATCCGATCATAAACCGCTGAGCATCTAGTTTTGATCTGAAATCGCCGATTCTGATCCGGTAATTGGGTGTTTTAAAGGTAAGATAAACAGCCGTTTCCGGAAACCTTGCCTGAAATTCATCATGGACAGATTGAGCTTTGGTTTTTGAATTGTTCCCGGAGTCCGAAAATATTTGTATTCTGAACCCATCTGTGGTATTTAAGGTCTGGTTTATCTGAATGTGTTTCTTCACCAGCAAATCAACCCTCGAATCCTGAATTATTTCTGTTTCCCCGCCGGATGCAGCACGTTCCTGGGCGCAAACTACATTTACCAGGAGCAAAAGGATCAAAAACGATGAGACCGGCATTTTCATAATTAAACCAAACTGAAATTTTCCTGTGGATGAATGCTTAGTACCGGGATGGGTGATTGGTTGATGAGTTGCTGCGCCTGTGCCCCAAGCAGGATGTTGACCGGCGTTTCCTGTTCGGTCATCATGGCAATGAGGTCGGCGTTGACCTTTTCGGCATAGTTCAAAACAGCTTTCGTCAGGTCATTTGCCACAATACTGTCTTCTATAAGGGTAACCTGATGTTTTTGCAAAAAGTCAAGTGCCGTTTTGGCTAGTTTTTCAGTAATCCGCTGAATGGATTTTAAATGGCTGTTATGTGTGGTTACAAGATGCACCTCTGATTTAAACAGGGTAGCCAGTTTTAAAACAAATGGGATTTTTTGCAAAGTTTCAGGGGAGCCATCCATCGGTACAAGGATCCGTTCAATTTTCTTTCGGATAGGAAAATCGTGGCGGACAGTTATCACCGGACTTGAGGCATAGGATACGATTTTGTAGGCATTGCTGCCGATCCAATACTCTTCATATCCCGAAATGCCATGCGCACCTGTTACGATCAGTTCAGCTTCAAGGAGTCGTGCCATGTTGTCAACTTCCCGGTAAATCCTCCCCTTTTTCAATTTATAATCGAGTGAAATTCCTTTAACAAGCTTTTGACTGTAAACCTCAATAAGTTCATCAAACCGCTTTTTGGCAGTGTTCCTGCTTTCATTGGAAGTATCAGGATAAACCGATTCCTGCGAACTCACTTTATCAACCCATACCAGGTGAATATCCGATTTCATTTTATTTGCCATGGATATCGCATATTCCAGAGCGCGGATGGAAGTGTTTGAAAAATCGACGGCTACAATAATGGGATGCATGTTGAGCAGATTTAATTAATACTGTAAAAATAGGCATTTTTTTTTACAATCGGATTTTACAAAAATAATTTACTTTTGTGCAGATGAATGAAAATCTGGATCCTACCGGTAAATTATTAAATCCTGCTGAAAAAGAGATTGAAAAAACCCTTCGCCCGGGGGGCTTTATAGAATTTTCGGGCCAGGATGCCATTGTTGAGAACCTGAAAATATTCGTGCAGGCGGCCAAACAACGCGGTGAAGCCCTCGATCATGTTTTGCTGCACGGCCCCCCGGGTTTGGGAAAAACAACCCTGGCGCATATTATCGCAAATGAACTGAATGTAAACATGCGTGTGACCTCAGGCCCGGTACTCGACAAGCCCGGCGATCTGGCCGGTTTGCTCACGGGGCTTGAACCCAATGATGTGTTATTTATCGATGAAATCCATCGTTTATCACCGGTGGTGGAGGAGTATCTCTATTCGGCCATGGAAGATTATAAGATCGACATCATGCTCGAAACCGGTCCAAATGCGCGGAGTATCCAAATCAAACTCAACCCCTTCACGTTGGTCGGCGCCACCACACGTTCAGGGTTGCTCACCGCCCCGCTCCGCTCACGGTTTGGGATCAATTCGCGGTTAAACTATTATAAAGCCGAAACACTCGAAAAAATCATCCACCGTTCCGCTGAAATCCTCGGGGTTCCCATCAACCACCCCGCCACTTCTGAAATTGCGCGGCGAAGCCGTGGAACACCCCGCATTGCCAACCTTTTGTTGCGGCGTGTCCGCGATTTTGCCCAGATCAAAGGCGATGGGAACATTGATATTCAAATCAGTCAGTATGCACTTGGCGCTTTGAACGTGGATAAGCACGGCCTGGATGAAATGGATAACAAGATACTTGTCACAATTATCGAAAAATTCAAAGGCGGTCCCGTTGGTCTTGGCACCATTGCAACCGCTGTTTCTGAGGATTCAGGCACCATTGAAGAGGTATATGAGCCTTTTCTCATACAGGAGGGCTACCTCATGCGCACTCCGCGTGGGCGGGAGGTGACGGAGCTGGCATACAAACATCTCGGGAAGATAAAGATCGGGACACAGGAAACGTTGTTTTGAGAATTGAAAATTGAATTGTGGGGGGAAAGAGTTCTGAAGAGTTAAAAGAGATTATTCGCCATGAAGCCATGCGACTGGGGTTTTCACATTGCGGGGTTGCGCGGAATGATACCCTTGAAGAATTACGGCCATTTTATTCAGATTTTATCGGACGGAAAGGCCATGCCGGCCTGAAATACCTCGAAACCTATTTCGAAAAACGGCTCCATCCTGAACTGGTACTGGAGGGCACCAAATCGGTTATCGCGCTGATGATGAACTATTTCCCACAGGAAACCATCCCCGAAGAAGACAATTTCATCATCTCCAGGTATGCTTATGGGAACGATTATCATGTGGTTATGAAGAACCGCATGAAGGAGTTGATCAATTTCATGAAATCAGCCTTTGGCGATCTTCAGGTAAAGGCTTTCGCAGATTCGGGGGTTGTGGCCGAAAAAGCATGGGCGCAAAGATGCGGCGTGGGCTGGCAGGGAAAAAACACCCTCATCATCAACAAATCTGCAGGTTCTTTCTATTTTATCGGTATCATTTATACCGATCTGGAACTTGAACCTGACACTTCCGAAACCGACCACTGCGGGACATGCCACAATTGCGTAACTGCCTGTCCGACAGGTGCTCTCGATACACCATACCAACTCAACATTGGCCGGTGTATTTCATACCTGACCATCGAAAACAGGGAGGAAATCCCCGGTGAAATAAAAAATAAATTCAACAACCGGATTTATGGCTGCGATATTTGTCAGGATGTTTGTCCTTTCAATCGCCTTGCCAGCCCCCATTCTGTTGCTGAATTCATTCCTTCCGAATCATGGAGACACCTGCGAAAAAAAGACTGGCTGACCTTACCTGAACAGGATTTCAACCGGATATTCCGGGATTCGGCGATTAAAAGGATTGGTTATCAAATACTTAAACGTAATATGCCGTAGAGACGTTGCATGCAACGTCTCCCTGAACCAGAGATCAATCGTCACAGAGATGGTGCCCCCCAGGTATATGTTTCCAAATGAAATCCGGCCAGGCTCAATACCCTGTCGACCACGGTCAGGGCTAATTCCGCGATGGTAGCCGGTTTACTGTAAAAGGATGGGGATGCCGGGCAGATGATGGCACCGGCTTCGGTAAGTAGTTCCATGTTCCGGAGGTGGATCAGGCTGAAGGGTGCTTCACGGGGCACGAGGATCAGTTTTTTCCGCTCTTTCAGCATGACATCGGCGGCGCGTGTAAGCAGGTCGGAGGAGACCCCTGAAGCAATTCTTCCCAGGGTTCCCATGGTACAGGGACAAACAATCATAACATCATAGCCGGCCGAGCCGGATGCCATGGGTGCGAAAAAATTATCAGGCTTGTAAAATTTCATCTTTCCCGATTGCTCACCGTGGTATACCTCTCCGGGATCTTCATTCAATTCAAATTTCCACACGGCTTTGGCATTTTCGGAAAAAATGACTCCACAGGTTTCTATCTGATCAGATAAGCCCTGCAAGCGTTCCAATAACATTTTTCCGTAAATGGCGCCGCTGGCACCTGTGATTCCGAGGATGAGCTTTTGTGTTGACATTTTACTTGGGTTGAGGCCCCCGGGCTTAAGACCGGGGTTTGAAATTCCATGACAGGGATAGTGAGATTACATTGTTGTACTGTCCGTATTCGAAAAATATTTTCCGGTAAGCTTGCGGGTAAGGAGCAGAACTGTTCCGGAGGGAAATAAGAGAGTAATTAAAGCGCAAATTAGCTTTCAGATGGTCCGTTATGTATACTGAGGCCCCAAAAATACCACTCAGGGTCACATTCCGCACAGGTTCGGTCGGCGGATCAGAAATGCCGTCCTGTTCTTCATGGTATCCTAAAAGCACATCCGCAGCCGGACCGGCTTCAAGGGAAAATCTGCCGGCAAAGGTATACTGATACAACAGCGGGAGTTCCAGGTAATGCAGACGGAGCAAATACAACTGATCAGACGAGTTCTCCGGATCAGGATTATGCCTGCTTCCTTTCTGAATATATTCCATCTCCAGCTGAAAGGATGAATGAGGCGACAAACGTAAACCAACGAAGCCCCCGGCCAGGTATCCGACTTTATGATAACCATCCCAGGTATCCCCGTCAACCTGGCTGATGAGGCCTCCCGCCAGAATACCTCCATTAAAAGTTTGAGCGAATCCTGCAATTGGCAGACAAAATATAAACAGCCATGCGATTTTTTTCATCCGGAAATTTTCTATAAAAGTATGAAAATCTTTCCCGCAAAAAAAACTGCTACCTTTACACCCCATATAACGCAAAACATGGAGCCTGATAAAATCACCATCCTGCTGGCAGACGATGAACCAGATATCCTTGAATTCCTGGGATATAACCTCGAGAAAGAGGGTTACAAGGTATTGAAGGCCAAGAACGGGCAGAAAGCTTTGAAATTGGCAATGGAACACAAGCCCCAACTCGTCATCCTCGATGTGATGATGCCGGTGATGGACGGCATGGAGGCATGCACCGAAATCAGGAAAATCCCTGAACTGGCAGGTACACTGATCGCTTTTCTCACTGCGCGCGGAGAAGACTATTCCCAGATCGCAGGTTTTGAAGCAGGGGCAGATGATTATATTACCAAACCCATCAAACCCAAGTTGTTTGTCAGCCGGATCCAGGCTTTGCTGAGAAGGTACAAAGAGGTGCCCGAGGAGAGCAACATCATCACCCTCAAAGGTTTTACGATCGATAAAAACCGTTATGCGGTGTTGATTGGTCATGAGGAGATTACCCTGGCACGCAAGGAGTTCGAACTTCTGCAATTTCTGGTTTCCCGCCCCGACAGAGTGGTAACCCGTGAAGATATTTTTTCAAATGTGTGGGGTGAAAATGTGGTGGTGGGCGACCGTACGATTGATGTACACATCCGCCGGATCCGTGAAAAGCTTGGGATCGACAGCATTAAAACCATCAAAGGTGTGGGATATAAATTCGATGAGGGATGAAGTTCCATGAACCGAAAAACCTTGCCTTGCTGAATGCCGGGATCATCGCCGGGGCATATACCATCCTGTTTTTGCTTTCCGTTGGCATCATTTTTGAAAATGCCTTCACCCATTTCTATACTTTTCTGGCACTGATCATCAGCACGGCTTTGATTTTTTCCATCGCTTATTCCATATTTCTTCTTACCCTTGAGAAATTCATCTACAGCAAAATCCGGCTGATCTATAAATCGATCCACCTGGTAAAGGTTGGCAAAAAAGGGCAGCCCTCCCCCCAGCCGGCCAGCAACATCATTGACCATGTGCAGGAGGAAGTTGAAAACTGGGAATTGGAAAAGCAGCGGGAAATTGAGCAACTCAAACGGCTGGAGCAGTACCGCCGAGATTTCATCGGCAATGTATCACATGAACTGAAAACACCCCTGTTCAATATCCAGGGATATGTTTCCACCCTGCTGGATGGCGGGCTCGAAGATCCCATGGTCAACAGGGAATACCTGAAGAGAACTGAAAAAAGCATCGAACGGCTGGTGAAAATCCTGGAAGACCTTGATGAGATATCACAGCTTGAATCGGGCCAGTTGAAACTGAAAATCACCCGTTTCGATATTTTCAGCCTTTCCCGGGAAGTTACAGAACTGCTGGAGATGAAGGCCCGCAAACATGAAATTCAACTGGTTATAAATGATCCGGGAAAGCCAGTGATGGTAGAGGGCGATAAAGACAAAATCAGGCAGGTGCTTACCAACATCATCGACAATTCCATCCGGTACGGCAACCGGGAAAACGGAAAGACCAAGATAACTTTTTTCGATATGGATGAAAATATCCTCACCGAAATAACCGACAACGGGATCGGGATCGGCACGACCGACCTGGTGAGGGTATTTGAACGTTTTTACCGTACCGACCGGGGGAGGCTGGCTACAAAAAAAGGGAAGGGGCTTGGGCTGGCTATCGTCAAACATATTGTGGAAGCACACCAGCAAACGATCAATGTACGCAGTGCCATCGGGGTGGGAACAACTTTCGGATTTACGCTGAAGAAAGCCTGATCCCTGAGCCGTCAGCTGAAGCTGACGGCAATAGATAGCAGTGGAATTTGTTCAGGTTGTCTGTCTGCTGTCCGTCAGCTGAAGCTGACGGCAATAGATAGCAGCTGATTATTCCCTGGTGTCCGTCAGCTGAAGCTGACGGCAATAGATAGATGCTCAGGTTGTTCGTTCGGTGGTGAACAAAACCAACAGTTCCAATGATTTTCTGTATTCGTTGTCGGGGAATGATTGTAGAATATCCAGTGACTTCTGCCGGTATTCGAGCATTTTTTCACGGGCATAGGCAATTCCGCCGCGCTCAACCACCTTGTCAATCAGCTTTGTGACCTTTTCAGCATCGTTGTGGTGATTTTTGACAGTATTCACAATCCAGCGCTTTTCAATAGATCCTGAATGGTTCAGCAGGTAAATCAGTGGTAATGTCATTTTCTGATCGCGAATGTCGGTGCCATTTGGCTTGCCGGTGGCATTGTTGCGTTCGTAATCAAACAGGTCGTCTTTGATCTGGAAAGCGATGCCCGCGTATTCGCCAAAAGCCCACATTGATTTGATCTGTTCCTCAGAAACATTGACCGATGATGCGCCACATGCACAGCAGGAGGCAATGAGTGTGGCTGTTTTTTTACGAATGATCTCAAAATAGATATTTTCCTGGATGTCGAGTTTCCGCGCTTTTTCAATCTGCAACAATTCCCCTTCACTCATTTCACGCACTGCATTGGATACGATCTTCAGCAGTTTAAATTCATCCTGCTCCAAAGCCAATAGCAACCCGCTCGACAAAAGATAATCACCTACCAGCACCGCTATTTTATTCTTCCACAGGGCATTGAGTGAAAAGAAACCCCGGCGCAGATTGGAATCATCTACCACATCATCATGAACCAGGGTGGCTGTGTGCAAAAGTTCAATGAGCGAGGCTGCCCTGTAGGTACTTTCGTTGACGGTGCCACACAACCCGGCCGACAGGAAAACAAACATCGGGCGCATCTGCTTGCCTTTCCGTTTGATGATATACCGGGTGATGGTATCAAGCAAAGGGACGGAACTCTTCATGGAAGCCCTGAATTTTCCTTCAAAAACCTCAATGTGTTGCGCGATGGGCGCTTTTATTTCGTTCAGCGATATCAAGGGGAGCAAAGATTCAATTTGTAAAAGTAAACATTTTCAAGAAACCGGATAATGAATTCTAATCACCCCTGCCCTTTCCTGAAGACGTTTCCAACTAAAATCACAAAATAAATTTGGTATTTGTTGTCTGAACAGGTAACTTTGAGGGCACTCCGAAAAGTCTGCTAACAAATAATATAACCGCAGAGGGCCGCAGAGTTTTTTCGCAGAGTTTCGCAAAGTTATAATTATCTGCGAGTTATCTCTGCGGCCCTTTGCGGTTTCTTTGTGTTCTTTGCGGTT
>CAIQUS010000156.1 GCA_903875045.1 uncultured Bacteroidales bacterium | reverse complement strand
GTTACTACCATGATTACACCGCTACATCCACCGATCTGGCATTGGGGGTTACCTATAACATAACGGTATCGGTAGCATCCATTTCATTCGGTATCAATTGTAAGGTATGGATCGATTACAATCATAACAATGTTTTTGATGTAGCCACTGAGACCGCCGGATCCGGGTATTGTGGCCCGGCAACTACTGAATCGTTCCCCATCACGGTGAGCGCATCAGCTCTTACAGGGACAACAGGGTTAAGAGTGTTCGCCAAGTACAATGGTTATCCGGGAGATCCATGTTCAACCTCTGAAACTTATGGAAATTGTGCCGATTTTTCCGTCAATATTCTTTCCAGTGCAACACCGGCAATAGTAACTACCGTGGCAGCCACCGGTATTGCCGGATCAGGGGCTACCCTGAACGGTACGGTAAACCCGAATGGATTTTCTGCCTCAAATTTCTTTGATTATGGAACAGCAGTTAGTTATGGAACAACTGTAAATGGCAATCCATACATTGTAACCGGGAGTTCCCCGACGGGTGTAAGCGCTACTATTAGCGGATTGCTTCCAAATACAATTTATCATTACCGGGCGAGAGGAATGAATGCAGGCGGGATCACCAACGGAACGGATTTGATTTTCACGTCAAGCCCGATCCCACCTGTCGTTATCACCACCGCAGCAACAAGTCTGGGAGGTACTTCCGCAATATTAAACGGTACGGTGAACCCGAATAATGCCGCATCTTCGGTTTCTTTTGAATATGGATTGACAACATCTTATGGAAATACTGTTACCGGGAGCCCGGCAAGTGTTACCGGTTATTCTGTTCAGTCTTCATCGGCTCAGATAACCGGACTTGAAATGAATACGACCTACCATTACCGGATTGTCAGTACGAATGTTGCAGGTACTACTTATGGGAATGACATGACCCTTACCACAACAACCAATTTTTATTGCATTCCGGAGTACTCTTACGGTTGCAGTGGTGGCAATAACATGGGCATCACCTATTTCGAACTTAATACCATCGCCCAAACGATCCCTTGTACCGGCACACCCAGTTACTATCATGATTATACAGCAATACCTTCTACCAATCTTGCGCTCTCCGGCACCTATCCCGTTAAAGTATCGGTAGGATCAGTGTCCTTCGGTATCTATAGCAAGGTTTGGATTGATTACAACCACAACAATGTTTTTGATGCCGCCACTGAGACTGCCGGATCGGGATATTGTGGCGCTGCAACCACTGCTACTTTTTCCATCACCATCAATGGAGCAGCTCTGACTGGTGCAACGACACTCAGGGTGATGACAAGGTATAATGGTTATGCGACAGATCCTTGTTCCACTACTGAAACATACGGAAATTGCGCTGATTTCTCTGTTTTTATTGTACCTGCCGCACCACCAACGGTGTCTACCTCAGTTGCATCATTCGTTAAAACCGCCACGGCGACCCTGAATGGAATCGTAAACCCCGGAGGATATACAACAACTGTTACTTTTGATTACGGATTGACGGCTGCTTATGGCAGTACTAAAACCGGAACACCATCGCCTTTAACGGGCGGGATTGTCAATTCTGTTAGCGGGGCCATCACCGGGCTTCTTTCAAATACAACCTATCATTACAGGATAAAAGGGGTAAGTTCACAGGGAACTTCGTACGGTTCCGACATGACATTTACGACATTATCGTCAACCACTACACAGGCGAATACTTTGCCGATGAACCTTGGTGCACTCAATGAGCAAATCATCGGGATAGAAATTCTTAACCTCAACCCGTCGAACCCGGTCGAAGCAACTTCATTTACATTCAATACCAATGGAACCACCCAGGTTTCCGATCTCGCCAAAGCAAGGTTGTATTTTACCGGAACATCGGGCACTTTCGCAACAAGTACACAATTTGGTGCTGAAGTTGCCAGCTTTGGTACGTTGGGCTCACCCTTTACCATTACAGGTACGCAGGCGCTTGCCACCGGAACAAACCATTTTTGGCTCACGTATGATGTCTCACCAGGTGCAACGCCATTGAATGTAACAGATGCTGAATGTACATCTGTTACTGTTGGAAACGCTATGATACCCGCAGTAACTGCACCAGCCGGCAACAGGCAGATCATCGATGATAAATTTCTGCAGTCAGTTACGATCACACAGGCATCCGTTGCCTCGGTGATAAAAGGATCCTCAGATAACGAGATCCTTAAGCTTGATTTCAGTGTAACAGGCAGCACCGGGACTCTTCCGCTGAATGAAATCGTCGTAACCAATTCCGGTTATGATAGTGATATTTCTGCCGGGGGGGTGAAGTTATACCGGACATCGACACCTGTTTTCGCAACAACGAATCCATTGGGAACTGCTCAAAGTTTTAGTTCCTTGTCAGCAATATTTACTTCCCTTGCCTATGAATTGCCAACCGGGCATACCTATATCTGGGTTTGTTATGATATTGCTTCAGCTGCGACAGGTTTTCATTTAGCCGATGCAAAAATATTGCCGAACTCAATTAATGTAAACGGTACACTCTATCCTGCTACGGAACAAAATCCTTCAGGAGGCCGTTTGATTACGGTTGTTCCGAAAACCTTGCCGCTCACAGAATCTGCGTGGGCAACAGTACCCCCTGCCGACTGGAATAAAACAGGGGTCATCTGGTCCTTTTCGAATACCAATATAGCAGGAGGTGTTCCAGCTGAACTGCATGCGAATTATTCCGGTGCACTGAATGGAGACAAAATGATCTCACCGCCTTTGAATACCGCCGGCCTGCCCTATCTTATCCTTCGCTTTAAACATTATCTCAGCAACTTTGGGGCAGGATGTACACTTCGTATTCAATCAAGCAGCGATGGAATCAACTGGACAAATGAAGCCTGGTCGTTACAGCCAATGACTGGTGGAATATTTGGTCCGGGGAATGTCGAGACAACGATCACGTCAAATCTCAGCGGGGGTGTTACCTACGTGGCTTTCGTTTTAACAGGGAATCCGACTCAAATAAACGATTGGTATATTGACAATGTGAAAATTTCCGCCCCGGAACCTCCGGCGGTTACCACAGCATCCGCCTCCGCGGTAACAGGGAATTCAGCCACCTCGGGAGGGGACGTTACGGATGATGCGACCAATCCGGTTACCGTTCGCGGAGTTTGCTGGAGTACTCTGGCCAATCCGACTACTGCAGACAGTCATACGACAAATGGAGCAGGTCTTGGAGCCTTTGTGAGCAGTATTGCAGGTTTAAGTGAGGGGACAACT
Source organism: uncultured Bacteroidales bacterium (assembly GCA_903875045.1). GTDB lineage: Bacteria > Bacteroidota > Bacteroidia > Bacteroidales > FEN-979 > CAIVAT01. Next base: position 20,308 of record CAIQUS010000156.1, on the reverse strand, counting down.
TATCATGTCCGTGCCTATGCAACAAATGGTATTGCTACCGGTTACGGTAACGATTTAACTTTTACAACCCTGGGGGCCAACGTTTTCAACGTAACCGGCGGCGGCACGTATTGCACCGGGGGGACAGGGTTGAGTGTAGGGCTCGACGGTTCACAAGTAACCGCAACCTATCAGCTGTATAAAAATGCAGTGGCTTTTGGCGCTCCCATTCCGGGCACCGGAGGTGCTTTATCCTGGAGCAACATGACAGACGGCACCTACACTGTTGAAGCAACTACCGGTTTTGGAACCGTTATTATGACCGGAAATGCTGTTGTCTCATCTTATAGTAACCCGGTTTCTGTATCTATTGTGGCAACAACATCTACCCCTTGTCCCGGAATCCCGGTTACTTTTACGGCAACACCCCTGAACGGAGGAACCACACCTGTATTTCAATGGAAAGTAAACGATATCGATGCCGGATCAAATAGTTTCCAGTATTCATATCTCCCGGCTAACGGCGATGTGGTAAAGTGCATATTAACCTCCAATATTGCCTGTCCGTCAGGAAACCCTGCAACATCGAATCCGGTCAATATACTTATTTCTGTTCCTGTCCCTAACCTTTATGGTTCTGCAACAGAATGTGCCGGGGCATCCGGAATAAATTATTCCACTGATGCCGGGGGCGGGATCACAAATTATATCTGGAATGTATCTTCCGGTGGAACGATAACTGCCGGGGGCACAACTTCCAGCAGTACAGTTACTGTTACCTGGAACACTGCAGGCCCGCAAACGGTTAGTGTCAACTATAAAAACAGCTACGGTTGTACTGCAGTCTCACCGACGGTAAAGAATGTAACAGTCAATCTTTCACCTGCACCCGGAATTACAGGGCCTGCCTCTTTTTGTGGTACTCCTTCTCCGGGAGCTGTGTATACGACGGAAGCCGGCTTTGCCAGTTATGTATGGACTGTTTCCTCGGGTGGCACGATCACCGCCGGACAGGGCACGAGTTCAATAACGGTAACCTGGACGACCACAGGGAGCAAGACGGTTACAGTTAACTATGCCAACAGTTTTGGCTGCAGTGCGGTTACTCCGGCTGTGAAAAATGTTACCATTTATGCTTTGCCGGTTCCGGCCATCACAGGAAATGCGACTATTTGCGCGATCCCATCCACTGGTAATGTTTATACAACCGAGGCGGGGATGACCGGCTATTCATGGAGCATTTCTGCGGGAGGAACTGTTACAGCAGGCGGTACAGCAACAGATAATTCGGTAACCGTGACATGGACCACCCTTGGAGCAAATACCGTAAGTGTTACCTACACCAATACCAATGGTTGTAATCCTGTTTCTCCGACGATAAAAAACATTGGGGTCGCACTTCCTCCTGTTCCAACGGTCACAGGCCCTGTTGATATATGCGGTCTCCCGTCTGCGGGTAATATCTATCATACTGAAGCAGGGATGTCAAACTATTCATGGACGGTTTCTTCCGGTGGCACAATCACATCCGGTCAGGGAACAAAAGACCTGACCGTGACCTGGACGACAACCGGGGCTAAAACGGTTACTGTTTCTTATGCGCAGTCCGGATGTTTCCCTTTAACTCCGACTGTTTATCCGGTAAATGTTAATTCCTTTATTACCCCAACCATTACCGGACCTGCACTTATTTGTGAAATCCCTTCCCCTGGGAATGTCTACACGACAGAACCAGGAATGTCAGGTTATACATGGACTGTTTCAACAGGAGGTACCATCACTGCCGGACTGGGGACAAACAGTATTGTGGTAAGCTGGACAACAACCGGGGCAAAAACAGTGACGATTAGCTATACCAATGGTGCTGGTTGTTCCCCAATAAGTCCGACCGTAAAAAATGTTAATGTGTATGCAGTGCCTGTTCCTTCAATAACAGGGAACTCCCTGATCTGCGGCATACCCTCAGCCGGAAATGTATATACGACCCAGACTGGCATGTCAGGTTATGCATGGACTGTTTCTCCCGGTGGTACGATTACTTCCGGGGGGAGTGCAACAGATCGCACGGTAACCGTTAACTGGACAACCACCGGGCCGCAAACCGTTGCCGTTGCATATAGTGCCGCTGCCGGTTGCCCTGCCACCGCACCTGTAACTTATCCGGTTGCTGTGTTTGATTTTACCCCGTCTGTCATTACGGGGCCATCAGGAAAGTGTGGCGTTCCCTCTGCAGGCAATGTCTATACTACCGATCCTGGTTATCTGAACTATGTCTGGACTGCCTCTCCGGGAGGTACCATCACCGCCGGCGCTGGCACCAATGCCATCACAGTAACCTGGACAACCTCAGGGACTAAAACAGTAACGGTAACTTATAACGATGCCAATGGGTGTCATCCCGCATCTCCAATTGTTAAGAATGTGGATATGTATGCATTGCCTGTGCCGGTTATCACGGGTAATACGCCTATTTGTGATCCTCCTTCAGCCGGAAATGTATACTCTACCGCTGCAGGGATGACCAATTATGCATGGAGTATATCAGCGGGCGGCACGATCACTTCCGGCGGATCGGCAAATGACAACTCAATTACAGTGGATTGGACAGCAGTTGGCACTCAGACTGTTAGTGTTGGTTATACCGATACACATGGATGTACTTCTGCTTCACCATCGGTTAAAAACGTGATCGTGAGTACGTCGGCGCCTGTCAGTGTAACCATTGCGGCTTCAGCCAATCCATCATGTTCGGGGAGCAGTGTGACTTTCAATGCTACTCCTTTAAACGGAGGGGCATCACCCGCATATCAATGGAAAGTGAACGGGTCAAACGCAGGATCGAACAACGGGATCTACACGTACTATCCTGTGAACGGAGATGTAGTTACCTGTGTGATGACTTCGAATTATCCATGTCCGACAGGCAGCCCGGCCACCTCGAATGCGATAACCATGCTGATCAATCCGCGTCCGGCTGTACCTGTAAGCGGGGGCAACCAAACAGTTTGTTCCACCACTTTACCTGCAACCCTGAGCGCTACTCCACCCGTTGGCAGCACGGTTGACTGGTATCAATATTCCAGTGGTGGCGGTGTGTTGGCTTCAGGCAGTAACACATACAATGCATCCACCACCGGAAATTATTATGCCGAATCAAGGGATTTGACTACCGGTTGCAAAAGTGCCACCAGAACCCTGATTAATCTTTTGATCACTACTTCCATAAAGTATTATCTCGATGCTGATGGTGATGGATATGGCAATCCTGAAGTTTACCAGAATGCCTGCATACAGCCTGCCAGTTATGTGACCAATGCGCTTGATTGCGACGACAACGATCCGAGCATCAATCCTGCCAGTCAGTATATTGCATATACCGGGAATGTTAATTTCGTCAACTCCATCGTATCTCCTACAACCGGATCGCCATCAACCCTCTTCCATTTTGAAGCAGATTATTTTAGTGCGACCAATTCATTGCCGTCAGCAGGATATCCAAGACTGATGCTTGATTACGAAGGCAACGGCAGCTATCTGGATGCGAACGACCGTATTGTGATCATGACTGCTTTCGATCCCACGGATGTGACCACCACGAATGGCAAGCGTTATTTCGCGGAGGTTAATAACCTGCCTTATGGCAGCGGATGGAAGTCGAAAATCATGGTGGGTTCAGGAGGTATCTGTTCAACTGTTTTCGGGCCATTCAATTATCCCGATGTTTTACATGAACCCAACCTCTATATTTTTGCCAACGATATCTCTTTCAGCCCGGTCCATCCGGGGACTTCCAGTGCACTCACCATTCATGCAATTGTGCATAACGAATCGGATTACGCGGCATCGAATTTTGTTTGTCACCTCATCAATCAATGGGACCCATCCATTGTTTATCCTGATGTTCTTGTGGCAAACTTACCCGCCCATCAGAATACAACAGTCACCTGGAACATTGTTACACCTGCTGTCCCAGCCTGGTGCCCGATGCAGGTAACAGTTGATTATACTGATGTTATTGGTGAAAACAATGAATTGGATAACTCGGCCGTTCGGCCGTTTACCAACGGTAACTACCAGGTTGCAGGAAGAATTGTTGTCACAACCGATGTTTCACCGCATTCGTCCTTTACCAATCAATATAATTATCTTTATGTTTACGGACATGCATTGTATGAGGATCTGGCAGTGCCGTTGCTCGATCCGAGTGTTGCAGGTGCCACTGTTACGGTTATCAACACCGAAACCCATGATACCGTTTATGGCTATACCAATTCATGGGGCGATTATGGTTTCTATATTCCTGCCCCGGATCCTCCGGGCACATATCATGTGAAGACAGAGGTGACTGATTTTACGCTGACAGGATCTGATACAACACACTTCCATATCAATGCTTCACCGCCTCCGCCTCCACCACAGCCCAACCTGACCCTGAACTACTGCCATTCGGTTGATGTTCAACCTGTCAACCCTCATCTGGCTGGGGGAACTGTTACCCTGGTAGCTCATGTGGTGAACAATGGCAACGCAACTGCACCGGGGCCCATCCAGGTAAACTTTACCTACGCTGGTTCCCCACCGGTAATGGGGTTTGCACCGGCCCCTGCAGGGCTTGCTCCCGGACAATCGGTGAATGTATCTGTGGTTACAGCCCTCCCTGTTTCAGGCACTCAGCTCACAGCTTATGCAGATCCGAATAACCTGGTGATGAATGAATCAAATGAAACAGTAGCTGACAATTCCTCTACCGACAACATGTGCTATGAGTTTCAACCTACAGGCCTTTGTGGCGGTAACTTCTGGGGAACCCATTGTTATACACCCGGGCTGACCATCGGGTTAAACGTTGGATTAAACATTTCCCGTCTCTACGATGCCAACCCGGTAAAAGTAAAATTTGAGGTAAGCGGACCTGGAATTGTCGGATGGGAAACCGTTGGTACCGGCCAATTAAACAATGCCACCCGAAATTGTTATTGTCCGTATGCCGTATCTTGTCCGAATCCATATATGTTTGCTCAGATCGGAACCTATACCTTCAGGATGACGGCCGACCCCGACAATGAATACCCTGAATGCAATGAAGGCAACAATGTGCTTACTGTTACTGTGAATGTGGTAAATTGTGCTCCCCCTACCAAACCAAACCTGACGCTCTCCTATTGTCACGCAGTGGATGTTACACCGGTTAATCCCCATCTTGGGGCAGATGTTAACTTAGTTGCCCGGGTAACTAACAACGGCAATGCAACTGCAATCGGAACAGTTGCCAACCCGATTGAAGTGACCTTTACTTATGCCGGTGGCGGATCATGGACCGAACAGTTTGTAGGCACCCTGGCTGCCGGGCAATCGATGTATTTCACAAAAGTAAATGCCCCGCTTCCTGTTTCAGGAACCCTCATGACAGCCTATGTTGACCCCAATAACTGGGTTGATGAATGGAATGAAACCGATGCAGACAACTCTTCTACCGACAATATGTGTTATGACTTTCAACCGGTTCCTCATTGTGGTACGAATTTCTGGTCACGTACCTACCTTGTCGGCCAATCAGCATCCTTATCAGTCGGAGTGAATGTCAGACATTTATATGATGCAAATCCCGTGAAGGTCAAATTTGAAGTAAGCGGACCCGGCATCATTGGAATAGAGGATATCGGGAATGCCATTTTGAGTAATGCCACACGAAATTGTTCCTGTCCGTGGGTGCCTGTGTTACCAGCCCCTTTCACCTTCTTTAATGCAGGGACATACCATTTTAAAATGACAGTGGATCCAGACAATGAGTACCCCGAATGTGATGAAACAAACAATGTGCTGGAGGTGGATGTCATTGTCTTAGGAGGAGCAGATATGCGGGTATTGTCTCAATTCATCAATCCGACTCCTTTAAATCCTGCGGTGAATGAACCTGCATCGATGATCGTTTCGTATCAAAATATTGGAAATTCCAATGTGAATGACCAAATGAAACTTCGTGTAAAGGTTGATGAAGTTTTGCTCTCGAACGTATTTCCGGTTCCCGGGCTTGCAACAGGCGATCATAATTCCATTGCCATTCCCGACCTCTGGTCGAGCAGCATCCCGGGTGCACATGTGATCAGGGCAATCATTGATGCCGACAACCAGGTTGGGGAAACCAATGAAAGCAACAATGAGGCAACACGTGCCATCATTGTTGGGGAGGCGGCAAATCTTTACTTCCAGCTCTTTACCGTTTCAGATCAACATCCGACCACGCAGCAATATATTCATATCAATGCACGGATTGGTAACAATGGTGATGTAAACGCTACTGCAAATATCAAATTCTATTATCTCAATGATGCCGGGGATACCATTCCGATCGGACAAACACCTGTCTCGGTGTTTAAACACGACAGCGTTCCGCTGATCATGCCATGGGTTGTAGCCGACGACCAGACAACCATCATCGGAAAGATCATGGATGTCAATACCCTGGAATTCAATCCGGATGATAATACAGCCACTGCACTGGTAGGGGGCTTCGATGTTTCAGTAGCTTCAACACCGGTCTGCCAGGGAGGGACTAACGGAACATTGACCGCCAGTGTCGCCGGTGGAACTGCACCTTTCCTCTGTTTGTGGAGTAATGGCTACATTGGCCAGACACTAAGTGCAGGAGCCGGCAGCTACAATCTGACTGTCACGGATAATACCGGCCTGAGTAAAACTTCATCCGGAACAATCACCAATTATCCGATTCCGGTGCCAACCATTTCGGGAGACAGCAGTGCATGTGCCGTTTCAACCGGCCATGTATATGTGACAGAGGCAGGAATGTCGGATTACATCTGGACAGTTTCTTCCGGTGGCTCTATTGCCTCTGGTGGCGGTTCTGCCGACAATACTGTTACCATAACATGGCATACCGCCGGTGCCCAAACAGTTTCTGTAGATTATCTGAGTGCAAACGGTTGCAGCAGTCAGGGACCCGCGACTTATCCTGTTACGGTTCATCCATCGCTGCCTGTAAGTGTTTCTGTTGTCGCAACTGCTAACCCTGTTTGTTCGGGAACCTCAGTAACTTTCACTGCAACCCCAACCAACGGAGGAACGCTTCCGGTATATCAATGGAAAGTAAACGGTTCACCTGTCGGAACAACCAATAATAGCTATACTTATGTTCCTGATAATAATGATGTTGTAAGTGTAGTTCTTACGTCCAATGTGCTTTGCGCAACCGGAAATCCTGCAACTTATGCAATGGATGCCATGATTGTTTATGCCCCATTTGTGGTAGGATCAGTTATGGGCGACTCCGCGATTTGTTACAACACGGTTTCCGGCACATTGACTGGCATTGGACCCACGGGTGGAAATATTCCGTATTCATGGCAATGGCAGCGGTCTTCGAATAATGAATTCTTTGCCAATATTCCCGGAGCAACTTCTCAGAATTATTCCCCGGGGGCATTGACTGTAACGACCCATTACCGCCAGGTTCAGACTTCAGCCAGCGGGTGCGGGTCGCTGACCACCAATACAGTCACTGTTGCCGTTTATCCTGAATTTGTCGTTGGTTCCATTGCTGCAGACCAGGTGATTTGCTACAATACGATACCTGCTCCATTGACCGGCACTGACCCGACAGGTGGAAATACACCATACAGCTATCAGTGGACAAGTTCACCGGATAATTCAACCTTTACAGACATCATCGGGGCAACAGACCTGAATTATTCGCCGGGAGCACTGACCGCTACAACCTATTTCCGCCAGATCCAGACTTCGGCCAGCAGTTGCGGGAGTCTGACGACCAATGTGGTAACAGTGACGGTTTATCCTGAATTTATGGTTGGTTCCATTGAATCAGACCAGACGATATGCTTCAATACCGTGCCGGCCCCGTTATTTGGGATACTCCCATCTGGTGGAAACACACCTTACACCTACCAATGGACAAGTTCCCCGGATAATTCAAGCTTTACCAATATCATCGGGGCAACAGACCTGAATTATTCGCCGGGAGCATTGACCGCTACAACCTATTTCCGCCAGATCCAGACTTCCGCCAGCGGTTGCGGGACACTGACCACGAATGTGGTTACCGTGACCGTTTATCCTGCATTTATGGTTGGTTCTATTGAATCAGACCAGGTGATATGCTTTAATGCGGTACCTGCTCCATTGTTTGGAATACTCCCATCCGGTGGAAATACACCATACACCTACCAATGGGCGAGTTCGTTGGATAATTCAAGCTTTACCAATATCATCGGGGCAACAGACCTGAATTATTCGCCGGGCGCATTGACTACTACAACCTATTTCCGTCAGGTCCAGACCTCGGCCAGCGGTTGCGGGACACTGACCACGAATGTGGTTACCGTGACCGTTTATCCTGAATTTATCGTCGGTTCCATTGCTGCAGACCAGGTGATTTGCTACAATACGATACCTGCTCCATTGACCGGCACTGACCCGATTGGTGGAAATACACCATACAACTATCAATGGACAAGTTCACGGGATAATTCAACCTTTACAAACATCATCGGGGCAACAGACCTGAATTATTCACCGGGAGCACTGACTGCTACGACCTATTTCCGCCAGGTTCAGACTTCGGCCAGTGGTTGCGGTTCTCTGACGACCAATGTGGTAACAGTGACTGTTTATCCTGAATTTATGGTTGGTTCCATTGAATCAGACCAGACGATATGCTTCAATACAGTGCCGGCCCCGTTATTTGGGATCCTCCCATCTGGTGGAAACACACCTTACGCCTACCAATGGACAAGTTCCCCGGATAATTCAAGTTTTACCAATATCATCGGGGCAACAGACCTGAATTATTCACCGGGAGCATTGACCGCTACAACCTATTTCCGTCAGATCCAGACTTCGGCCAGCGGTTGCGGGACACAGACCACGAATGTGGTTACCGTGACCGTTTATCCCGAGTTTATGGTAGGTTCCATTGCTGCGAACCAGGTGATTTGCTACATTGCGGTCCCTGCTCCATTAACCGGCACTGCCCCGACTGGTGGTAATACACCTTACACCTACCAATGGGAGAGTTCGTCGGATAATGTAACCTTTACAAGTATTCCGAGGGCAACTGCACTGAATTATTCGCCGGAAACATTGACCGCTACAACCTATTTCCGACAAATCCAGACTTCCGCCAGCGGTTGCGGGTCACTGACGACCAATGTGGTAACCGTGACCGTTTATCCTGAATTTATCGTCGGTTCCATTGCTGCAGACCAGGTGATTTGCTACAATACGATACCTGCACCATTGACCGGCACACCTCCGACAGGTGGAAATGCACCATACTACTACCAATGGGCGAGTTCGCCGGATAATTCAAACTTCACCAACATCATCGGAGCAACAGACCTGAATTATTCGCCGGGAGCACTGACCGCTACAACCTATTACCGCCAGGTCCAGACTTCCACAAGCGGTTGCGGGGCTCTGACAACCAATGTGATAACAGTGACGGTTCATCCAAACCTTGTCCCAGGATTCATCGGAACAGACCAGCTTATTTGTAAGAATGGTATCCCGGCGCAATTGACCGGAACTCCACCGACAGGGGGAACTGCGCCTTATACCTATCAATGGCAGAATTCAACAGATAATAATGTTTTTGCCAATATTGCAGGCGCTACCTCGCTCAACTACCAGCCAGGTGCTTTGGGCGTTACAACCTATTTCAAGCTGATCCAGAGTCTGGCAGGCAACTGCAGCACAGCAACAAATGTGGTTACCATTGAAGTGACCCCGTTGCCGTTAGCTGTAAAGACAGTCACTGACAGTACCATTCTCAGTGGGCACGCCGCTTGTTTCGACGCAACTCAAACAGTTATCGTTACCGGATTCCTGGTAAAGGCAGGTGCCTCTGTAAACCTGATTGCAGGCCAGAATATCAGGATGCTGAACGGGACCAAGGTGGAACCGGGAGGATACCTCCATGGTTTTATCTCCGATAACTGTTTGTGGTGCAGCGCTTACCCGACTATTCTTTCTGCACCGTTGCAGCCTCAGGTACCGGTAGATGCGACCATGATTTCACCTTCCATGGATAAGTCTGCCAATAATCTCTTCAGAGTCTATCCGAATCCGACAACAGGAGCATTTACACTCGAATTATCTGAAATCACCGAGACTTCAGTTGTAAAAGTGGAGATTTATGGTATGCGTGGAGAGCGGTTATGGACTGAACAGTATACCGGAGAGAAAAAGCACGAGTTTACCCTTGGAGGGAAACCCAAAGGGGTCTACTTCATCCGTATCTTCTGTGGGGAAAATCTTGGTTCCCAGAAGATTATCAAGCAATAATGTGATCTTTCAATTATGGCAAGGCTCTTTTGGGCTTTGCCATAATGAAGGTGTTCACCAAATAGCTTACTTTTGGTTTTAAAATCTGGATTAACAGGGAATCACTTAACTTTCCCCATTTCAGAAGATCGTCTTCATGAATTCATTTATACTTGCAGCGAATCTTGAAGGTTAAATATCATTGATATCAGGGAGAAATCCTATCCTTATGCAGCAGGTTGGTATTGAGAAAAAGACAATATTCACCTTAAACTACTTTTTGGTGCAGACTTTTAACTTTAAATACGATATGATGAGCGGAATTGATGTACAGAAACCTTTCAATAAAAGAGCTTTTATTTCAACGGCCTTGTTTACATCTGGTTTAATTCTCCCAATTAGTGGATTAATGAATCATGTCCTTCAATTTGAAAGGTTGACCCTTGCAAGGCATTTTTGGATGTCTGCCCATGATATTTCAGGAATATTATTTGTAATATTTTCCATTCTGCATATTTCATATAATTGGAGGGCACTCATTAATTATGTAAAAAAAGTAAAAGATTTTATTATCAGCAAGGAGGCATTTATCGCAATAATTCTGGTAATTATAATTGTAGGTTTAATTTCGTCGCATGCCTTTCATCTGCAAAAATAAAACACTGCCCATAATCGAGTTGACGGCCCCGCTCTTTTACAATGTTGAATAATGAGTTCCCTCCGAAAAGTCATTTATTCATCAACTCACTATTTAATAAATGTTAAACCGCAAAGAACGCAAAGAGAACGCAAAGAGCCACGGAGATAACTCGCAGATAAACATAACTTTGCGGAACTCTGCGTAAAAGCTCTGCGGCCCTTTGCGGTAAAATTATTTGTTGTCAGAACTATCAGAGTGTCCTCAATAATTGATTATTTGATTGATCACAATTGTTCCAGTAGATCCGAATACACAGTCAGACCAGATGATAACTATTTTTAATTAAAAATACGGACTAAGGCCGTTGTTCATCCTTCGAACCTTGTACTTCCCACTTTCGTTTGTACTTTGTATGTGTATTTCGTACTTAAAATGGGTGTTAGTGCGGTAAAAGTCACAATTGTGAATTTTATATCATTCAATTTCAATTACATGAAAATGTCAACGCACTAAAATTGAGAAGGGTCAGAAGTCAGGAAAACAAGCAACCAAATCAGTGCAAACCCTTATTTTACTTGTTATTTCAAAATCCTACCTGAACGAAACAACCGTTATTCCGGCACCACCACCCTCAAGCGGTGCATCCTTTGCCGATTTAACCTCCTTTTGGGTACGCAGGTAATCCCGGGTAACTTGTCTTAATACACCATTGCCCTTTCCATGAAGGATCTGAACCTCAGAAATCGAACACAAAACGGCATCATCGATATAACGCTGCAGCATCGACAGGGCTTCATCCACCCGTTTTCCGCGTAAATCAAGCTTAAGAGAAAAATTGGTAACCTTGGTGTTCAAGTCGTCAAAGTAACGCTGAAAACGATGTGGCGGCGCCAGACTTCCGATTAATCCCGGCTGAATGGCAGGTGGGTTTTCAATTTCGGATTTTCGATTTTCGATTTTCGATTTGGGACCTGGAATTTGAGACTTGGAATTTGAGACTTGGGACTTCGGCTCTTGCAGCAGTTTCTCCTTTATTTCCGACAGTTCAGCCCTGATCTCCTTTGTCCGGGCTTTCTCTGCCTGGGATTCGCGGATATCTTTGATGGTTTTCTCAATGATCTTATTCGAATTGTCTAACAATTGCTTCGCCTCTTCCTTTGCTTTTACCAGGATTTCCTTCTTCTTTGCTTCAAGATCGGCAGTCAGTTTTTCATATTTGCTGATCAATTCTGCAAGGAAATCATCCGCAACTTTTAATTCGGTATTTTTTTGGTTGATCTCCTGTTTTTCGACCTCAAGGTTTTGCAGTTCACGATCGAAATCAAGTTGGCTCCTTCCTGTTTTTTGCCTGGCACTTTTGAGCACATCATTCGGAAAACCAATGGCCTGTGCAATTTCAAGCGCAAATGAACTTCCGGGTTTTCCAATCTTAAGCTGGTATAAAGGTTTTAGTTTTTTCAGGTCATAGAGCATTGCGCCATTTACGATGCCTTGTTCACGGGCGGCCAGTAACTTGAGGTTTGAATAATGGGTTGTAACCACACCCATGGCCTTTTTGGCATTCAGCGCTTCGAGGGTGGCTTCGGCAATGGCCCCGCCAAGGGATGGATCTGTTCCGGTTCCCATTTCATCGATCAGGAACAATGAACGATCATCAATGTTTTCAATAAAATATTTTAGGTTGATGAGCTTGGAAGAGTATGTACTGAGGTCATTGTCAATGGATTGTTCGTCGCCAATGTCGATGAATATTTTGTGAAAAATACAAAACTCGGAGTCCTCCTTCACCGGGGGCAACAATCCGCATTGAAAAAGGTATTGCAACAGTCCGACTGTTTTCAGGCAAACAGACTTTCCACCTGCATTCGGGCCCGAGATGATCAGGATCCGCTGATCGGGATTGAGGGCGATATCCAGCGGGGTGATCTCCTTCTTTTGTTTCTGGTGCGAAAGGAACAACAGCGGGTGCATCGCCTGGTTCCAGAAAAATGCAATGGCTTTATCACTGTCTGCCTGAGGATGGTGGATGGGATTTGTGCCTTTGACAGCAATGGCGAAACGGGCTTTTGCCCTTATAAAGTCAATCCTGCCCAGAAAATGGTAGGCATGGATGAGCATATCAATTTCAGGCCGGATGATACGGGCAAAATCGATGAGGATGCGAACGATCTCACGGCGTTCGGCATAATCAAGTTCACGGATTTCGTTGTTGGTTTCGAAAATTTCAGCAGGTTCAACATAAACGGTTTGCCCGGTGGCTGATTCATCGTGAACAAATCCCTGGATCTTGCGTTTGTGGGTGCTGATCATCGGGATCACCAAACGTCCGTTCCGGATGGTTACCTCTGCTTCATCAGGGGTCCAGCCGTTTTGCCTTGCGATCTTGAAACTCTGAATAATTTTATGTTCCACAGAGGAGAGAAGCCTGACTTTTTCCTTTCTGATCCGGCTCAACTCGGGTGATGCTGAATCCCTCACCTCCGATTTATCATCCACAATCCGTTCAACCTGTGCGACAATCGACTGGAGCAACGGGGCTGACGACAAAGGGGAATACCCGACGCCGGGATCACCGCCATCACATGCCAGTGAAAACAGGGCAGGGAACTTCTCCTCTCTTTCCGCCAGAAAGGCAAGCAATTCGGAAATAGTGGAAACCGAAAGCTTAAGTTCCGAGAGTTGCTCAGTCTCCATATAGGTCCCCGGGATCCGAATCCTCAGTAATTCCGGAACAAGGTCATAATAATCCTGGGCGGGGAACTGCTCCTCAAATTGTAAAATCTCCTTTAATTCTGATGTTTGTAACAGTGCAGTATGAATTTCCGATGCCTCTGTGGAGAATGCCATCTTCTGGACCCAAATCCGGCCCAGTGAGGATAGACAATTGTCGGTGAGGATTTGCCGGATGATATCAAACCCCAGCTTTTGCTCAAAATTGGATGGGAAATTAGAACTCATCGGTGTCGATTACCCTCTTTTTCTTGCTGTTCTTAACCGGACCGGGGGCAGTTTCATCGCCACAGTCAAGATCAACATCAAGTGGTTTTTTAGGAAGATCGAAGTCACGTTTGGAGTAACGAAGGCTCAGGTCGCCGTAAATACGTTGCATATAAAGGCCCCAGATGGGCAGTGCCATGTTGGCTCCCTGACCAAGGGTGATGCTCCTGAAATGGGCAGCCCGGTCTTCGCAACCTACCCACACGCCGGTCACCAGGTCGGGGGTGACGCCCATGAACCATCCATCGCTCTGATTCTGGGTGGTTCCGGTTTTTCCTGCAATCGGATTGTCAAGGCCATATTTATATCGCAAACGCACACCGGTGCCTCCCTCAACTACGCCCTTCATCAATTGGATCATCAGATAAGCGGTTTCTTCACTGATCACCTCCTGTGATTTGGTGTTAAAGGTTTGAAGGACATTGCCGTTTTTATCTTCGATACGCGTGATGAAACAGGGTTCTATATAAACTCCTTTGTTGGCAAAAACACTCATTGCCCCCACCATTTCGTATAAACTGATATCGCAGGAGCCAAGAGCGATGGAGTATACCACAGGAATATCGCTCGTAACACCCATCTTATGGGCCATGGCCACCACTGCTTTTGGAGAGTATTTGCGGATAAGTTGTCCTGAAATCCAGTTGTTTGAGTTTGCCAGTGCCCATTTGAGGGTGACTTGTTGCCCGAGCCGTTCCTCGCTGGCATTTTCGGGCGCCCAGACTTCCCCATTCCCCAAATCGATCACCGGCTGAACATTTGGGTAAAGTGAGCAAGGCGATTCTCCCTCCTGCATGGCAAGAGTATAGAGAAATGGCTTAAAGGTCGACCCTACCTGCCTTTTACTCAGTTTCACATGATCATATTGGAAGAAACGATAATTGATTCCTCCAACATAAGCCTTCACATATCCGGTGAGGGGATCCATGGACATGAGTCCCGATTGCAGAAAAAACTTGTAATAGCGGATCGAGTCCATCGGGGTCATCACAGTGTCAATCTCCCCCCGGTAGGAAAATACCTTCATTTTGGTTGGAACCTTGAACTCCTGAAGAATTTGTGAATCACTCTCCCCCTGGGTTTTGCAATGCAGGTAACGGTCTGTTCTGCGCATGGCAGAGTGCATCAGATTGTCCGTCTCCTTTTTAGCTGCTGCTCCTTCAAATACAAACGGGGCATTTGCCACCCCTTTCCAATGTTTGAAAAATGCTGGTTGCAGCTCCTTGCCAAGGTACTCTTGCATGGCAGATTCGGCATATTCCTGCATTTTGTAATTGATGGTTGTGTAAACTTTAAGCCCGTCGCGGTAAAGATTGTAGGGAGTGCCATCATCCTTGGGATGTTGGGCACACCATTCCGCCAGCACCATCCGGAGGTATTCACGGAAATAGGTAGCAATACCGGTCGTGTGGTCCTGGAGCCGGTAATTGGCCATGTCAACAGGATGCGTTTTTAATGAATCAAACTCAGCGGATGTAATGTAGTCATATTTCAGCATCTGGTGCATCACCGTGTTGCGGCGTTCAAATGCACGGGCAGGATTACGTACCGGGCTGAACCAGGTGGGGGCTTTCAGCATCCCGATAAGCATGGCAGCCTCCTCAATCGTTAACTGGCCGGGCTCTTTGTTAAAATAGGTCTTAGCAGCTGATTTGATGCCATACGACTGGCTGCCAAAGTCAACGGTATTCAGGTACATGGCCAGAATCTCATCTTTGGAATAGTTACGCTCAAGTTTTACAGCGGTAATCCACTCTTTGAATTTGATGAGAACGGTTTCCATAAAAGACCGATCCTGTTTACGCGGAAACAGATTTTTTGCAAGTTGCTGGGTGATGGTTGAACCGCCCCCTTTTGACGAACCCGAGGCCATTCCCCAGAAAACCCTCGAAATGGCAATGGCATCAATTCCCGAATGATCTTCAAAACGGGCATCTTCGGTGGCGATCAAAGCATTGATCACGTTGGGGGAAAGTTCCTGATAGGGGGTATTGGAACGGTTTTCAACGTAGTACTTTCCAAGCAGTTTTCCGTCAGTAGAGATCACTTCGGTGGCCAGGTTGCTTTTCGGATTTTCAAGTTCTTCAAAGGTTGGCATTTTCCCAAACAATCCGTAGGCAACGGAAATGAAAAACAAAGCAATCAGCATGATCACAATGAGATAGGAAACCCAGAATCCTTTGAGGTATTTTTTTATTTGTGCTTTATTGACGGAAGAACCTGGCATTTTGTTAAAAATCAGGATGATTAAAGTTGGATTGGTTATTGTTTCTCAATGCGTAAACCGATATCATTGATCCCGTTCAATTCATTCACCCGCATAGCTTGTTCCATCATAAACCGGTAGGAACCTGCCTGGTTAAACCGGACATTTTTCTGTAACAGGAAACGGCTGAATTTCACACTTCCCATTCCTGATCCCAGCCAGCGTCCATCATAGTCGGCCAGGGTGAGTTCAATGGTGTCGCGTGCAATATGCCCGTCAGGGGAAACAGTATTCATAAAAAGGAAAAGGTTGCTGAATGGGTATTCCGAACCATTGCGAACATTCAGGTAAACGTTATAACGCGACAGCAGATCGGAAATTGTTACATCGAACTGAAGCCTGTTCTTTACGTTCCAGTTCCCTTTTTCAATGGCAATATGCTCTTCAAACACCCGATTGGAATCGCAGGAAACAAATATTCCTGTCAGAAGAATCAACAACAAAAGAGTTTTTTTGTCCGGGATCCGGGTCATGGTTTAATGGATAGGATCGGAATTTTATAAATGGTCGAAACGGGTCAGGTCATCCTGAACAGCACCACTTTCAAAAGCGGTTTTTTTCTCAATAACTTTTGAAAAATCTTCAAGTTTTTCGGGCATAATCCCCTTTTTATTATCATCAAGGATGGCAATCACCTTATCAACCGGTATGGCAATAAGGTTTCCAAGGTCATTGACATAGGAATACCAGAGGATTTTTTGAAAAATGTCTGTTTTTTGATGCACAGCTTCCCCACGTTTTGTCTTTAACCTTACTTCGGTGTTGGGCATCCCCTTCATGGCATCAAGGTAGGTGTCGTATTCGTAGTTCAGGCAGCATTTGAGTTTTCCGCACTGGCCTGCAAGCTTTTGTGGGTTCAATGTTAGTTGCTGGACTCTCGCGGCATTGGTGGTTACCGATTTGAAGTCGCTCATCCAGGTTGCACAGCAAAGTTCCCTGCCGCACGAGCCGATGCCACCGAGACGGCTGGCTTCCTGCCTTGCACCGATCTGACGCATTTCAATGCGCAATTTGAACTCTTCCGCCAGCAGCTTGATCAACTCACGGAAATCAACCCGGTCATCAGCGGTATAGTAAAAAATGGCTTTTGTATTATCTCCCTGGATTTCAACATCATTGATCTTCATCAATAATCCAAGATTCTCAGCGCAGACGCGTGCCCGGAACATGGTAGATATTTCAGTTTCCACAGCTGCGATCCATTTTTCGATGTCGGTAAGCCGGGCTTTCCGGTAAACTTTTTTAATGTCGTCAGATGAGGGTAATAAGTGTTTCCTGTTCAGTTGAAACCGGATCATCTCGCCAACCATACTCACGATTCCGATATCATGGCCGGGTGAGGCCTCAACGGCAACAATGTCTCCTACCATCACTTCAAGGTCGGGTGCAAGGCGGAAATAATCCTTACGACTGTTTTTAAAGCGTACTTCAACAACATCGGTTGCTGGTATTTCACCGGGCCCGGGAATGTGTTTAAGCCAGTCAAAAGAATCAAATTTACTGCAACTATGCCTGAATACCATCTCATTTTTATGGTATATCTTTGGTGACTGGCAGCATCCACGGCTTAGAAATGGATTATCGGGCAATTTTTCCTGCCTGAATTCAAAGATATCACTCTCGTCAATTATAATTTCCTGTTGTTGAGATTCTTCAGGTTGAACCGGTATGCTTTCCTTATTCTCCATATCCATTTTAAAACCTTACAAAGATACAAAATTCGGTTTAAACAGCCTGACTATTTTAAGGGAGAGGTCAAGGAACAGGGTTGCAGGATGGGCATTGCGTTCAATGTGGTATATGGCATCGTTGAAAAGGGTGTTGAACCCAGTCAGATTGTCGGGGGTAATGAAAGGTGAGAATTGCCTGATGAATTTTAACTCTTCACCTTCAAAGGTTTCCGGAATTTGCCCCAGATAATTCATAGATGCGCAGAAACCCAATGTTTTAAGGGAATAGGTGAGGAAACTTTTTTGTTTTTCCCTTCCCGGCCTTGCAATTTCGGAGGCAAATTTTATCAGCTCCGGTATTTTTGCTCCGTAACAGGCGCGCATCCATTCGCGGAATGTGACAAAATGAGCCGTATCATCCTCATTTTTTATATGTAGGGAGGATGAATACTTTGGAATTTTCACCATCAGGGTGCGCGAAAGAATTGTTTTGATGATCTGGTCCGGTTCTTCAGAAATCAGGATAAAGAGGGTTTTTTCAGGTGGTTCCTCCAGAATTTTCAGAATTTTTGGCGCAGCAGCATAGTAAAGCTTTTCAACCATCCAGATAATCATCACCTTGTAATCTGATTCGTAGCTTTTGTAGCTGAGGGTGGTGATTATTTCGTTGCAGTCGTAAGCATTGATAATACCCTGTTTGTTTTCAATGCCAATGGTTTCGTACCAGTTCTGAAGGTTGGATTCAAAATTGTTTTGAAGAAGAAAAGCCCTCCAATCCTCAAGAAAGTGTTTGCTTTGGGGTTTTGTGGTTATCCTTTTCGTGGTGGCCACAGGATAAATAAAATGTAAATCAGGATGGGCAAGCTTCTGGTATTTCACGCATGACGGACAAGTTCCACACGAGTCGAACCCGGATGCCGCAGAATTCGTAATTCGTAATTCGTCATTTGTAATTTGTTCATGCTCCGAAGCTTTCTGTTTGTTGGTACAGTTAATGAACTGTGCGTAGGCAATGGCCAGGGCAAGTTTACTGCTCTCTTCAGGACCAAAGAACAATTGGGCATGACTTACCCGCTGATCCAGAACAGTCTGGATTAATTTGGATTTAATTTGTTCGTTTCCGGGTATTTCGCTGAATTTCATGCGTTTGTGTTCTTTACATCTTATATTGCCAGAGGGACAACTCTGTATGGCGATACGTCACTGCAAAATTAACCGAATTTATCGTTTTTGTATATGACAGCCCCGGGCTTTAGCATTTTTCAATATTTATTTCGAGAGAGGAAATGTGTGAATGATGTAACTTATTCCCAAAGTTGTGTAACGGTTTCCAAAATAATCAGTTGCACCTTTGTCGAATAATAGAATGCCACAAAAAGGCAACTTATTCTCAAGAACAAGAAATCATGAAAACAAAATTAACGATCACCTTCATTTTATTATTCGCCGGTGCTTCCCTGTTTGCACAGAAACCTCATCATGGAAAAGATAAACATAAAGAGATTAAAAAGGAATATAAGCATCATCACCATCCAGGTAATCAGAAAAAAAAGACAGTAGTCATTCACCCGGCTGCTCCAAAACCACCCTCGGTGGTCATACGGTTCCCCTCTCCTCCAAAGCCGCCATCGATCAATATACAATTACCTGCTCCACCAAGGCCGCCAAGACCTCCAAGATAATCATCATCCAAAACGGGGTAAAACAGTGCAATCATAAAGACACAATTAAACCCGGGTCCAATACAAGCCGCTGACAGATCAAAAAGTTTCATAGAACACTGTTTCCTCTATTGGTTTCCTTGCAGTGCGGGGTTTTAACCTGCCCAACTCTTCATTTTCGAAGCCGATAGCAAGAATGTTGACAGGCTCAAAATGGTCGGGCAGGTTAAACTCGATTCTAATCACCTCGGGTTTAAAATGACAAATCCAAACCGAGCCCAAACCAAGTTCGGTTGCTGCCAGCATCATGTGATCGGTCACAATGCTTGCATCGATATCTGTAATTTGTTTACCGTCAAAATGGCGTTTCCAAACGGTGTTGTGATCGGCTGTCTGTTCGCTCCGGTCGGAGCGAGCCTGCCAGCTTCCAGAATTTGGAATAACATTTCCTCTGGGACAGGGTCACATTTATAATCTCTGACCGAGCGTCGTTTTGTAATTAATTCAATGAATGTCATTAACTTAACTTTTACTATTATTATTTTTAACCCTTTATTATAAGAGGTAAAGTTAGTGAAAAAGTATTATTTCCGGGAGGGAAATTACCACCTGTTTTTTTTTCCTTTGCGGCTTTCGTGGTTAATGTTTTTTTAGCCACTCTTGATCCCAATTGATGGGCATAAAAAAAGCCAGCTAATAAGCTGACTTTCTGAGTAGCGGGGACAGGATTCGAACCTATGACCTTTGGGTTATGAGCCCAACGAGCTACCACTGCTCCACCCCGCACTATATTTTTGTG
>CAIQUS010000155.1 GCA_903875045.1 uncultured Bacteroidales bacterium | reverse complement strand
GGACTTGCTGTAGATGTCTATGGATCAACCTTGTACGAATAGTTAACTTTACGAAACAAATATGTCAAAGAACGTTTAAAACAACATTTTTACTTGCCGTGGCACCCTTTTGCTCAGGCTATCCCGAACTATCGATTACCATACAGCCAATTTGGGGTCGAAAATTGGCCATGGCACTTTTTTTATCAATCATCACTAATTTTTTTATTTTATCATAAACCCCCTTTTCGGAGGGGACTCAATAGTGTATTATGAACATTTTGATTTATGTAGTTTTGATTTTTACGGTTCTGGGGAGCGGGTCTTTGATTTTTCTTTTCAAACCAGATGATCAGCGGGTGTTGAAATTTTTACTGGCGTTCAGCGGGGCATTTCTGATTGGCATTACCTTTTTAAAGCTGGTACCGGAGGTTTTCAGCAAGCCGGCGATGTTCAGCGGGTTGTTCGTGCTGCTGGGGTTTCTTTTGCAACTAATGCTGGAACTGATTACCGAAGGGGCAGAACACGGACATGCACATGCTCATTCGGAGAATGAGAAGGTTTCTCCCTTCCTGCTGCTTATCGGGCTCAGCATTCACTCATTTCTTGAAGGGATGCCCATTGTGAAGGGTTTTGACCTGAATCTGCAGCATACACTTGTTGTCGGCATCGTGATCCATAACATTCCGATTTCATTGACACTCATGAGTCTTTTCCTTCATTATGGGTGTTCCAAAACCAAAGCCTTTATTTATCTCCTGGTGTTTGCGCTGATGACCCCGCTGGGTTCCGTGTTCAGCAATCTGCTTGATACCTCACTGATGATATCGCTCGATACCTATTTTAATTATATCCTTGCTGTCGTAATCGGTATCTTTCTGCATGTATCCACCTCTATTTTATTTGAAACTGAGGAAAATCACAAGTATAACCTGCAGAAGTTTATCACTGTAATCGTTGGATTAGGGATTGCTTTCGGAATTTCTTTGCTATAACGACAAAATTGTTTGCCTGCAAACAAAAAATAACTAATTTTGCAACCCCAATTCGTAATTCGTAAATCGTAAATCATAAATCGAAATTCGTAATTGGTCTTGCCCAGGTGGTGAAATTGGTAGACACGCTACTTTGAGGGGGTAGTGTCCTTAGGATGTGCAAGTTCGAGTCTTGTCCTGGGCACATTTCACAAACGAAAAAACGCTGTAAATGTAATGTTTACGGCGTTTTTTGTTTTCGGTGTGGATGGTAGAGGATCCTATTTTTGATCAGGATGATTTGATGACTGATTTGGAAGCTGATAAGACATCAGCTTCAATTCTTAATGCAACGAACCGAAAAGCGATTAATCGTCCTGTTAGAATAGCTCCCGCTTATGACACTATTATTGTAGGAAAGATATACGCTATAAGCTTTAGTGTCATCATACACATCACGTGAAGATGACCAGAAGTATGCTTTAGACTTTAATTCTACGAAATAATCAGTGTATCCTCTTCCGCCCGGAAGGGCGGTAAAACCACTGAGGTTGGTAGCGCCCATATTGGGTGATGCCCAATGAGCGGTGCCTGCCTCCTTCAGATAGTCACCTGCAATGTTTACACCACCCAAAAACCAGATGAGTGTCCCCCATTCATCATCGGAAGGGATGTACCAGCCAGGAGGGCAGATTCCCGTCGCTCCTTCCAGGACTGACCCATTCATTGCCGCGAACCAATTGTATAATCCACCGTAAATGGAACAATTCGCTGCATTGCCATCATAGCAATCCGCCGGAAAGACTGTATTATTGTTGAGATTCTGAGCCATCCAGCACTGGGTCCCAATCAACACAGCTGAATAAGTTTTTCCGTCGCGGCTGTCGGTGAAGGTCGGAGGGCATGTATTGGATGTACAGGCGGAGGTTGACTGGGTAAGGACGGTGGCTGCTGAATGACCGCATGTGTTGTATGCCCAAACGTAACGTGTATATGATGTGACACAGGTCAGCCCGGCTTCAAATTTCGTAGTAGTTGTAATCATGTCGATAGCAGTGGCATAGTCGTTCGTGTTGTTCCACTTATAACCCGTAACGCCGGGTACGGTGTTCCATTGCCATAAAATTTGGGTTGGTGAGGAATTGTGCACGCCGGAGACGGGTGCCTGCGGATTTTGGGCGGTAAACTGGCTCAGGGTTACCGGGGGTGAGTTGCCGCAGCCATTGAAAGCCCATGCATATCTTGTATACTGCGTGTTGCATATCAGGCCGGTTTCAATTTTTGAATTGACGGTTCCCATATTGCTTGCTGTGGCATAGTTATTCGTCGTATTCCACTTATAACCTGCAGCACCGGAAGCGACATTCCAATTCCAGGTGATGCGGTCAGCTCCCGGTAAATGGGTTCCGGCAGTGGGTGAGTGCGGCCCAAGGCACGAAGGTTCAGATATATACCATGCTCCATTCATGAACATTGCAAGGGTTCCCGGAACGGCAGTACTGCAATCGGTACAAAAGATGATAAGCCCGTTTGCAGGAGTTGCGATGGCATCCATCTGGGCATGGGTCATGCGTGGTGGAAGTAAACCTTTGTTCGTGAATTTAATATCCAACCCGGCTGATGAGTCCGGTTGGCTGCCATCATCATTGATCCCCATTTGGGCAAACATGGTATTTGCAATAAGCAGCAATACAGCAATTAAAAGGAATTCTTTTTTCATGTTTCATTTGTTTTGATATGGAAACACTGGTTTTTAACAACATCAATCCAGAACGCAACGCACCGAGTTGCTATAGCCTGAGTCGCAATAACGGGTCACAATTTCGTAGTTGAATCCGAGGTTTCTGACCCATACACCTCCTACATCTTCCGGCCCTGACGACCAGAAGTATGCGGACTCACCACCATTGGAGAAAAACATCATAGCCAGTCCATGACCGCCTGCACGGGCAGAGAAACCGCTGGTATTCGTGGCGCCTGTGTTAGGGGCTCGCCAATGAGTGGTGCCCGCCTCTTTCATTTTACCTCCAGCAGCATATTCCCCGCCAAGCATGGTGGTCAGGATTGTCCACTCCCCGTCAGTCGGGATATGCCACCCTGTGGGACAGATTCCCTGGGCGCCTGGCGTGGTTGACCATTGCATCATGTTAGACCATTGGTACAGACCGCCATAATCGGAACAACTACTATTATAGTCATTATAGCAGTGTTTTTCAATCGCACTATGGTTGTATTGATCAAAAGAAATGGAGATCTGAGTGCCAATGTTAAGATTTTGAGCCATCCAGCATTGGGAGCCTATCAACACTGTGTTATAGGTTTGTCCGTCGCGGGTATCGGTCAACACCGGGGGGCATATCAAATAGGAACAATCCAGGGTTGACTTTGTTAAGACAAGGACTGTTGAATGATCGCACGTGTTGTATGACCAAACATAGCGTGAATAAGGTGTGTTACAGGACAAACCGGTTTCAAATTTTGTATTGGATGTCCCCATGTCGGCAGCCGTGGCATAATCGTTCGTCATATTCCACTTATATCCTGTAGCGCCGGGTACTGTATTCCAATTCCAGTAGATATGAGTTGCTTCCGGTACATGGGTTCCAGCGGCAGGAGGGGGAGGGGCAGTGCAGGTAGGAACAATTGCATTCCATGCTCCGTTGATAAACATTGCCATGGCTCCGGTTCCTGAATTGCTGCAATCGTTGCAATAGATGATCAGCCCGTTTGCAGGGTTTGGGATGGCCTCCATATTTGCACGGGCCATGCGGGGAGGGAGGAGTCCTTTATCCGTGAATTTAACGTCAAGCCCTGCAGACGGAACTGGCTGGCTGCCATCGGTATTGATCCCCAGCTGCGCAAACAAGGCACTGGTAAAAAGCAGGTACAAAGCAATTATAAAGAATGTTTTTTTCATATTTCTTTTGTTTAGGTATGAAAATACAAACATCAATAACCAAATAATCAATTATTTCTCAGGCATCTGACAGAATAACCCATCGGCTTGTAGCCATACTCTGTGTCCCTTACCACTCCCTCTAATTCATTGTATAGAATCCTGATCCACGCGAATTCAGATGAGCTTTGAGTTGACGACCAGTAAAAGCCGTAGTATGTGAGATAGACGAAATTGCCATTGGAGCAAATGCCTCCGGGAAGGGCAGTAAATCCGCTGCTGTTGGTGGCCCCGGTATTGGGTGGATTCCAATTCATCGGGCCTGCCTCCTTCATTTTGCCTCCAGCGACGTTTTCCCCTCCAAGACTGGTGGTTAGGGTTGTCCATTCGGCATCTGTCGGGATATGCCAGCCCGTTGGACAGATTCCCCGGGATCCCGGCACAGGGAACCATTGCATCATTTCATTCCATTGATATAGCCCGCCATAAACATCGCAGAATGTGTTACCGGTGGGATAGCAATATTTTTCAATGTAGCCGTTGTCGGATTGTGGGATAGTGCTAAGAATCGCTGTTCCGATGTTCATGTTCTGGGTCATCCAGCATTGTGTGCCAATCAACACAGTACTGTAAGTTTTTCCGTCACGGGCATCAGTCAGTAACTGACCGCAGGTGGAAACTGAGCAATCAGAGGTTGACTGAGTCAGGGCAATGGCTGATGAAAAACTGTTACAAGCATTATAAGCCCATGCATAGCGGGTATAAGATGTGTTGCATAGCAGACCAGTCTCCATTTTTGTAGTGGCAGTCCACATTTCAGTTGCTGTGGCAAAGTTGTTCGTTGTATTCCATTTATAACCGGTTGCTCCGTTCATGGGGTTCCAGTTCCAGGAGATCTGGTGTGATCCAGGTATATGGGTTCCGGCTGTAGGAGGCATCTGATTGAGGCAGGAAGTTGTAAATATATACCAAAGCCCGTTTATACACATGGCCAGTGCTCCTGTACCGACAGAACTACAGTCGGTACAATAAGTGATCAATCCGTTTGCAGGGGTAGCGATTGCCTCCATCTGTACACGTGTCATGCGTGGCAGGAGAAGTCCTTTATCCGTGAATTTAACATCTAAGCCGGCAGAGGGGGTCGGCTGGCTGTTATCGGCATTAATGCCCACCTGGGAAAAAACGCTGATTCCCGATAATAGGAAAAATATAGAAATGGTTGCGAAATATTTCATAGCGGGAAGATTATCAAAATTTAATTTTCCAGACCGGAGAAATTTTGGGCACTTTACAATCTGAGTTGGTAAATTGTAACTATTCACCCCCTGTTTTTTAAATCCAAGGGTTATTAACAATTTTCAGGCTTGTTGTCCTGTTTT
>CAIQUS010000154.1 GCA_903875045.1 uncultured Bacteroidales bacterium | reverse complement strand
TTTTACTGCCGGGGATGGAGGAACCATCCTGAAAACAAACGATGCCGGGGTTACCTGGGTCAGTTCGCCAAGTGGCACAACCAATGATCTTGAATCTCTTTCCTTTGCCGATGCCACCGTCGGGTATGTTTGCGGTAATTCTGGTATCATCCTGAAAACCACCAATGGGGGTCTGGTGCACATCAACGAATTCCCGGAACAGGTAAGGCTGCTTGACCTATTTCCCAACCCGGCAACCAATGAATTCGTCATAACCATCCCAAACGAACTCCTGAATGAGAAGCAACTGACCCTGCGTTTATATAATTCCCGGGGGGAGTTGATTCACAATGAACCTGTAATGACCGGAGGGGGCAAGATCACCATGAACGTTGGGGTCTATGCAAAGGGATTGTACCATGTGAGCCTGGGAAATGGGGTGAAGTGGTATGCGGGGAAGGTGGTAATAGAATAGTGTTTTCTCATTAAAAGCCATCAGTAACCAATAATACCTTAAAGATAGTAATCGCATGAAATATACTCTTTCGAACCCGTCAATTCTGTGGCTGTTACTATTTATCTTATTTTGCAACCACTCAAACGGCCAGGTTGCGACATTCTCTTTTAAATATGCTACATCATGGGACGAAGTCCCAACCCACTCCATCGAAACTTCCGATGGTGGTTTTATCATCTCAGCAAAACAGGGTGACATGAATAACTATTCGTTTCATGCACTTTTCATCCGACTAAACAAGTGGGGCGATACCATCAAAACTTCCAAAATATACAATAGCACCGGCAATTGTTTTATTTATGAGCTTCTATGCGGCAATGACGGAAATTATTTTGCTACCGGTACCTGGCAGCAATCACCCGTGGAAATGAATTTTTGGCTTGTAAAGTTGAATAGCAACCTTGATATACTATGGGAGAAAAAGTACGTAACAGCCTGTTATAATATAGATATAGCACTTGGTCTTATAGATCATTCCGGCATGTTGAATTTATACGGCAATGGAAATTTCGGATCGTTCCCCAATAATGTTTTGCTGATCTATCAATGCAATCAGAATGGCGACTCCCTTGGTAGCGTAAAGCTAATCCAGTCATCATACCACGCCGTGGTCAATGATATGGCCGAGAAATCAGATTTATCAGGATATTATCTGCTGATAGATGGCCGTTTTCTCATTAACACGAATTCGTGGGGCCAGATATTGAAGTTTGATACCGGGTTGAATTTGCTAACAACAGACAGCATTCCCAGACAGTTCTTTCAATGCTATAACTTACTTACCATTGGATCTAAAATCATTGTTACGGGGATGAAGCCCAATTTGGGTTTAAATCCATTGACGAACAAACTTGGTTTATTACAGCTCGATACCGCATATCATGTTCTGGCCGAAAATTACATCGGGCCTGACGATACTGTCAGTTATCCAGGATATATTCACAACCTGGCCATGATCGACACGATCAATATGTATTATGGCGGAACACTCAACCAGGATAACAATGCGATTTTTTCTTCAAAGAAAACATGGTTTATCCTGGGAAAATATGACACCTGGCTGAATGTAAAATGGCAAAAATATTATGGCGGGGATCTGAATTATGGGCTTTGGTCGTTGGGAACAACGAGTGATGGTGGATGTCTGATGGCTGGATCGACTTTCGATGACCTGACACAAAACAATGAACGGGATATCTATATTGTTAAAGTTGACTCATCGGGAATTATCACCGGAATTAAAGGTGATAAGATGCCTTTGATGCATGATGCCTTGATTTATCCGAATCCCGGAACCGATTATTTAATGGTTGAATCAGGGCCGCAGGTTTCAGGCGCCAGTTTACTCGTGGTGGATATCAAAGGGAAACAGATCATAAATAAAAAAATCATGGATTCGAACATGAGAATAGATACCCGTTTACTACCACCAGGAACATACCCATGGCAAATGATCTATAAAAACCAGATAATCGAATCGGGGTGTTGGATTAAACACTAGCCTGAAAGCATTTTGACGTGAAAACAATGGAGGTTATTATAATCATAAACAGAAATTATGGATGTATACTAAATAAGACCCCTATCACCATGAAAACAATCAATTTATTCATGCTTCTTTTGTCCATAGGACTTTTAATCTGTGCGAAAAGTGAAGATTCCACCGCCACTTTTCCAAAAGAAAAACTAACCGGGTACATTCAGAAAGGACTTTTTGTCAACGGATCATCCCTTGTCGGTTATAAACTGGGTAGAAAATATGCATAGAAAATGGAATTGTGAGTAAATCTGTTGTCGTTGATGATATTGCCGGCCATTTTGTGATGATAATTCGATAAAATCCGCAATATTTAGAACCATTAAATATAGAGCTTGCCAATTGACTTTTCTTTATCTATATTGTAAATTTATTAGGCATTTTCAAACATTGAAATTATTACTTTATGATAATTTTATACCGAAGTTTTTTACTAATAAGTTTTGCTTTTATCATATTATCA
>CAIQUS010000153.1 GCA_903875045.1 uncultured Bacteroidales bacterium | reverse complement strand
TTAAACCAGAGGCATGAACGAAATATTCTTTGCCTGTCTCGGAGTCCATAATAAATCCAAATCCTTTTGACTCATTAAAGAATTTTACTTTTCCATTTTTCATAATAATAATCGAATTAAAAATAATATTTGCAAATGTAGATATAAAAAGTATCAAATCAACCAAATAATTAAAAAAAACTTACGTTGCGCATTATTTTTTCCTGAAACCGCCTTTACGGAATGAACTTCGGTGTTTCTTCGGTTCGAAGGCCGGACCTTCCCCAAGATGGACGGGAATGGCTCCTTTATAAATGGATTTGCCTAACAAAGTTTCGATGGTGGCAAATTTTCCCTGGTCTTTTTCATTGATCAACGTGATGGCAGCCCCTTTGGCTTTTGCACGTGCAGTGCGGCCGATACGGTGGATATAATCCTCCCCGTCATTGGGTACATCATAATTGAGTACCATGTCAATATCTTCAATGTCGATGCCCCGTGATACAATATCGGTCGCGACAAGGATATTCAGTTCCCTGCTCCTGAAACTGTTTAACACCTTTTCCCGTTCGGGCTGATCCAGGTCAGAATGTATTTCTTCCGCATTCAACCGCAGCTTTTTCAAAGCGGCGCTTAATTGCTTGGTGGCGCTTTTGGTTGAGCAGAAGATAAGAATACTACGTAATTTAAGGTCTTTTAACAGATACTGAACCAGTGGAATTTTCTGACTGTCGTAAACAACATAAGCCATTTGAAGTATATTTTCAGCAGGCTTCGAAGGGGCAATGTTGATCTCGACCGGATCCTTCAGGATTTTCCGGGCAAGGTCGCGCATGTCTTTTGGCATGGTTGCCGTAAAACACAGGGTTTGCCGGTTTGCCGGTACATACGACATGATCTTCAGGATATCATCGTAAAAACCCATGTCCAGCATCCGGTCTGCTTCGTCGAGGATCAGGTATCTCAGGCTTGAGAGGTTTACATAGCCCATGTTCAGGTGTGCGATCATCCGGCCGGGGGTACAGATCACCATATCAGCGCCGTTGGCAAGTGCCTGCCGTTCCCTGGAAAAAGAGGCCCCGTCTGTTCCTCCATACACCGGGATGGAACTCACCGGTGTAAAGTAGGAGAGCCCTTCCATGTGCTGATCAATTTGCTGGGCCAGTTCCCGTGTCGGGACGATCACCAGGGCCTTGATGGCATCATCGTGGGGTATTGAAATAATCTTCTGGATAATCGGCAGCAGAAATGCAGCTGTTTTTCCGGTGCCGGTCTGGGCCGACCCGATCAGATCTTTCCCGGCTAAAATGGCAGGAATTGCCTGCTCCTGGATTGGGGTGGCGGTATCATACCCCAATGCTTCAATGCCTTCAATTAACCGCTCCTCAAAACCAAAATCGTGAAATGTCAAAATGTTGTTGGATTATTTGGCAAAGGTAGGAAAAAAAGTGGACGGGTGGACGGGTGAACGGGTAAACGGGTGAACGGGTGAACGGGTAAACGGGTGAACGGGTGAACGGTGGCGGGCTGGCGAAGATCCCAAAATCGTAAATCGTAAATCGTAAATCGTAAATCGTAAATCGTAAATCCTTATTCCCTCTTCGCTCTTTCCATCGGATGCGCCTCCGTATTAAACACAAACTTGCTCAGATCAAGTGTTTTCTCAGGGGCAAACAGCAGATAGGCGTATTTCAGGGTTTCGGCCAGAAAAAAACTCTCCATTGAATCAGACAGTTCAAGGGTTTTTACATTTTTCACTTCGGCGAAACCGGCATCGGTCTTGCATTTTGTGAGAATGTCGTTGATCATGCGGTACCCCATTCGCTGATATTCAGGGTTTTTGGTTTTTCGGTAAAGATAAAAGCAACTTTCAATGTTTTCCGGCCGAAGCGGGTAATTGGGATACAAGACCGAGTCGGTGCGGAAGTTGAACTCCTCGGGTTCGATATTGAAGTGTGTCCACATATAATAATTGCCCTGCTGAACTTTAGCTGCAGTTCCGATATCGCCCGACAAGGCTAAAATCCCTGCATAAAAAGCATCGAGGGCACCGTACAACGGGTTGGTCTCTTTTCCCGATTTCATATCCACACGGGTGAAATACCATCCTGATTGTACCTGGGTGAGCAGGTGTTTTTTGATGGCTTTATTGTGAATTTCCCAGGCTTCCAAACAATCTTTATCCCCAAACAGCAGCCATGCTTTATAAAGATATTCGTAATAGGAATCGATGCGGGCACCGATCTGGCTTTCGGTATTCTTCCACGCGCCGGTGTTGACATCAATGGTGGTTCCGACCAGGTCGTTGTCACTGCGTCTTCTGAATATCTCCAATGCAGCTTTTTTAGCAACCTGGTAGTAATTTGAATCTCCGGTATATTCTGTTAATTTCCCGAACTCGATCAGGTAGGTGCCGATCTCAGCCGGATTGCTCAGGGCATCCCTGGTTTTTCCTGATTTTAAATTCACATACCTGTATGGCATGCCTGTCGGAGAGTTGAATGCCGGCAATAACCGGGCACCAAGATCTTCGGCCAAAGCCAGCAATCGTTTATCCTTTGATAATCCATACGATGACAATAACCCGCCCATCAGCCGGATATTGATCTCAAACAATTGAACTTCCTCATCCACGTTGAAGTTCAGCCCGGAAACCATCATCTCTCTGGCTTCTTCTGCCTCTTTTTTCAACCCAAGAAGAAAAAAGGTGTCGAACGCATCAACCGGGGTCATCAGGAAGGATACCCCATACCAGTTATGCCCTTTTTTACTGATCGGTTTCAAAGCATCATAGCCATTGGCATATTTCTTATAGCCACTCCATGCATGGAGGCAGGCAGCCTTGATTTTCTCACATTCAACTGATTTCTGCCTTGCCGTAAAAGCTTTTTGCGCACTCCCCTCAACCGGCAGGAAAACCAAAAGTGCCGAAAGCAGTGCAATGTTGATTCTACAATTCATCAAATCAAAAAATTATATTATTACGAAAGCCAGCTACCCCTTAAATCGTAAATCGTAAATCGTAAATCGTCATTCGTAAATCGTAAACCGCTTCAACAGCTCCCCGCTCAACCGGTCAATCTCCACCTCAGCTTTTTTTGCCTCGAATTGCGAAGAGATAAGCTGGTACTCGGCATCGATCAGTTTCTGCTGTATTTCACGCAATTCAATATCATTGATGCTGCCAAGTTTATATTTTTCAAAAGCGATGTTGACATTTTCACGGGCAACTTCGACGTTTGCCAACTGCATTTTGACAATTAAAAGGTTCGCGTTGAACTCCTGGTGAATTTTGTAGAGGTTTGTCTGCAATACCAACCCGGCATCCTGTACCTCGATTTCGCCGGAATTCATCAGAACTTTTGCATTTTTCACGGCCCGGTTTACGTTGAACCCGTTAAAAAGATGATAGGTCAGGTTCAATCCGTAAGAAGGCCCGTAACTTTGATTGTATTGCAGAAACCCGGTTTGCGAATTGAGGGTGTTGTAATTGTACCCGGCTGTGAAATTGAGCTGGGGATAACGGTCAGATTGGGCCTGCCTCACCCCTAATCTCGCCAGGTCCTGATTCAGCCGTGCAGCAGTG
Organism: uncultured Bacteroidales bacterium; assembly: GCA_903875045.1. GTDB lineage: Bacteria > Bacteroidota > Bacteroidia > Bacteroidales > FEN-979 > CAIVAT01. Next base: position 5,166 of record CAIQUS010000153.1, on the reverse strand, counting down.
AGGATAGAATTTTGCATCAATGCTTCATTCAGGAGGCTGTCGTAGGGTCTGGGCACGCTGAGCTGAATCGAATCACGGATTTCAAAGAGGGTCAATGGATTGCGGCACAGAAGCTGGTTGAAATCGGCACGGGCATTGGCCAGCATCACCAATTGCCTGATCAGTCGGGTACTGTCGGCATTCAGGTCGACAGTTGATTGCAACAACATCAGCTGTGAACCGGCGCCCAGTGAAACTTTTGCGCCCGCAATCCGTTTGCGCTGCATGGAAAGGTCAACGGCATCCTGTGCCACCTTAACAAGCTTGCGTAACTGTATGATGCTGTAATAGGAGAGGGAAATATCGGAAATGGTACCCTCCACCACGATCCGGGTGCCATTTTCACCAAGGTCTTCGAGTACGGTAAGCATCTTTTTGCTGACAAACATGTTCAGCCCATCGAACAAGGTCCAGTTCAACTGGGCCCCTGTATTCAGGGTGTTGCTCTTTCCGTTGGCAACATCTTTGACCGTGCCGCTGAACTGCTCCTGATGCGTGGTGCTGATGGTGTTGTTTTGAGTGGCATTCAAATCCAGGGAAGGCAGAAAGCCGGCATTCCCGAGTGAGTTGTTGTTTTTTGCAATTTGTGCATCATTCTGCTGAAGAAGTATGGAGTAATTGTTCTTCAAACCAAGTTCCAGGGCTTTTTGCAGGGAAATGATCTCCTGTGAATAACCCGAATACGAAAGGAAAAAGGTTAGAAACAGAAATACGAAATTTCTAATTTCCAATTTCCAATTTCCAATTTCCAATTTCCAACCAAATAAAAACCCTGATGTTTGCAACATTTTAAATATGCTTTTTGACTTTTGACCTGGACAAATAGGTATACAAGGCTGGAATGACAAAAAGGGTCAATACCAGAGAAAAGATCAGCCCTCCGATGATGGTAATTCCCATGGGCACCCTGCTTCGGGAGGCAGCGCCAAGTGCCATGGCAATGGGTAGTGCTCCCAGTGCTGTTGCGAGACTTGTCATCAGGATGGGACGCAAACGACGGGTCGCAGCATCAATCACCGCTTCACGCAGGTTTAATCCCTCCTTTTTCCGCTGGTTGGCAAATTCGACAATCAAAATACCATTTTTTGTCACGATGCCTATCAATACGATAACCCCGATTTCGCTGAAAATATTCAGTGTTTGCCCGAACATCCACAGTGAAATCATGGCGCCAGCCAGTGCAAGAGGTACGGTGAACATGATGATAAGCGGGTCGATAAAGCTTTCAAATTGTGCTGCGAGAATCAGGAATACAAGAACCAGGGCCAGCAGCAGTGCAAACAGCAAACTGCCTGAACTGTCTTCAAATTCCTTTGAAGTACCGGCCAAAGCGGAGGAAAATGAGTCGTCGAAGGTTGCTTTGCCGATTTTCCGCATCTCGGCAATGCCCTGGCCAAGGGTTACCCCTTTGGCCATCTGAGCTGAAACAGTTGCCGAAACATACCGGTTATACCGGTACAATTGCGGAGGATTGCTTTGCTCTTTCAATTGGACGACATTATCAAGCTGAATCAGTTCCCCGCGCACATTGCGGATATAGATCGAACTCAGATCGAGTGGCTTGTCCCTGTTTGAACGGTCGGCCTGGCCGATTACCTGGTATTGCTTGCTGTTCATGATGAAGTAACCATAACGCTGTCCGCTGAAGTATAGCTGCAGCGTTTCGGCAATATCTTTCACATTGATCCCCAAAGCTCGGGCACGGTCACGGTCGATCTCCACTGAAAGTTCAGGTTTGTTGAATTTGAGGTTCAGGTCAACCACCTGGAAGTTAGGATTTGCCTGGGCCATCTCCATAAATTTGGGCAGAAACTTTTTCAGTTTGTCAAAATCGGGTGCCAGGATTACGTATTGCACGGGCAGCCCGCCACTGCGCCCTCCGCCGATCGTTTGTTCCTGGATGACAAAACTCCGTGCAAAATTGAAACGTTTTGCCACAAGCCCGAGTTCATCGGCAATATCCTGCTGGGTTCTTTTCCTGTTCTCCGGCTGGGTAAGCGAAATCCTGACAAATCCTGTGTTTGTTGAGGAGGAGGATCCGAAACCCGGGGCAGTAATTCCCATGAGCGATTCCTTTTCAGGAATGGTGTCGACGATGCCGATCATCTGGTTCATATACCGGTCCATCAGTTCGAAAGAAGTTCCTTCAGGAGCAGTCGACATCAGCTGCATGCGGCTTTTATCTTCCATGGGTGCCAGTTCAGAAGGAATCAGGGACCCAATGCCAACAACAAGTCCGATTGAAACCACCATGATCAGAATAGCCAGCCACCTGTAACGGATGAATGCATGCAATGACCGGTTGTAGGCATTGGTTAAACCGTTCAGCATATTCTCGGTAAAAGTAAAGAGTGCATTGTGATGGCCGGGTTTTCGCAAAATATGCGCACTCATCATGGGTGTAAGGGTAAGAGATACCAGCGCCGAAACCAGAACGGTTCCTGCAACCACGACACCGAATTCACGGAACAAACGTCCGGTTAAACCCTGCAGGAATATGATGGGCAAAAATACTGCTGCAAGTGTGATGGTGGTGGAGAGGATGGCAAAATAAATTTCCTTTGAACCGCGATGACCGGCTTCAATCGGATCCATACCGGCTTCAATTTTATGATAAATATTTTCAAGAACCACGATGGCATCGTCCACCACAAGCCCTGTTGCAAGTACAATACCCAGTAAAGTAAGGATATTAATGGAGAAGCCGGCGATATACATGATGAAAAAACCGCTGATCAGCGAGATTGGAATGGCAATAATCGGAATAAGTGTTGTCCGCCAGCTGCGGAGAAAAGCGAAAATGACCAATAAAACAAGTCCGAAGGCAATGAGGATGGTCTCCTCCACTTCGGTGATGGCTTTTCGGATGCCAAGGGTTGTGTCAAAGTTGGTTCCGATGACAATATCAGCCGGGATTTCATTTTTAAGCTGGGCTACCCGTTTGTAAACTTCATCGGCAATTTCAATCTGATTTGCACCCGGTTGCGGTGTGATCCCCACACCGATCATGGGAACTCCCCCGTTGCCTTTCATGATCGTGCGTTCATTTTCAGGAAGCAGCTTTGCTGTTCCGATATCGCGCATCCGGATCACGGTTCCGTTTTTTTCCTCGATGATCATGTCATTGAATTCAGCCGGGGATGTCAGTCGTCCTTTGGTCCTGATGGTCAGTTCAGTCCCGTAACCTTCAATCCTTCCGGTGGGAAGTTCAATGTTTTCACGCGAAAGGGCATTGCGCACATCCCCGGGGGTAAGCCTGTAACTGGCCAGTTTGGAAGGGTCCAGGAGCAGCTTGATGGAATATTTTCGTTCACCCCAGATCCGGATTTCACTCACCCCGGGAATGGTTTGCAGCCGCTCTTTGAACACATTGTTGGCGATGTCCGACAATTCCATGAGATCCCTGGCATTGCTTTGCAAAGTGAGCGCATAAATGGGCCCGGCATCGGCATCCGATTTTGTAACGATGGGAGGATCGGTATCGGGCGGGATGTTTCGGATAGCTCTCGAAACCCGGTCGCGTACATCGTTTGAAGCCGCTTCCATGTCAACTCCGAGTTCAAATTCCACCGTGATGTTGCTGCGGCCATCGCTGCTCGACGATGTAAGCGACCTGATCCCGGCGATACCATTGATTGATTCTTCGAGAGGTTCTGTGATCTGAGATTCAATCACATCCGCGTTTGCCCCCACATAATTGGTCGTTACAGTTACAACGGGAGGGTCAACACTTGGAAATTCCCTGACACCTAAAAAAGTAAATCCGATAATGCCAAATAAAACGATCAGCAACGAAATGACGGTTGCCAATACCGGGCGGTCAATACTGGTCGATGAGATGTTCATTTTGGAAGCCTGGTTTTAACGGCTGCACCTTCACGGAGTTGCAGCAACCCTGTTGTAATCAGTGTATCCCCGGGGTTCAGGCCTTCGGTTACTTCCACCTCCCGCTCGGTCCGGATTCCGGTCTGGATGATTTGTGATCTGGCCTTGCCGTTCGTGCAAACAAATACTTTTTCGCCAGTCATCTGGGGTATGATTGCCTCGGAAGGAATCACGAGGGCATTCTGAATATTGTCGAGCACGATGTCAACTTTGGCAAAGGATCCGGGAATAAGAATTCCCAAGGGGTTCGGACACAAGGCGCGAAGGGAGACGTTGCGCGTGGTTGGGTCGATTTTTGGTTCAATGGCATAGATATGTCCTGTAAATAAACTGTCGATCCCTTCAACCCTGAATTTGATCCGTGTTCCTTTCTGTACTTTCCCGCGATATTTTTCGGGAATGGCAAAGTCAATTTTCACCGGATCGGTTTGCTGGAGGCGTGCCACAAGCGTAGAGGAGGAGACAAATCCACCCTGGCTTACCTGCCTAAGCCCGATTTGTCCGCTGAAAGGGGCGTAGATTTCTGTTTTCGAGATTTGAGTCCTGATCAGTTCAATTTCAGCCAACGCAATGCCATGGGTGTTAAAGGCTTTATCAAATTCTTCCTGGCTGACAGCCTTCAATTCCAGTAGTTTTTCCTTTCGGTACAGGTCATCTTTGGCCTGTTTTTCATCAACCTGGAGTTTTTTTAACTGTGCCTGAAGTTCCCGGTCATCAATTTTCAAAAGCAAACTGCCTTTATTTACATGACTTCCTTCATCAAAATTGATGGCAGTGATACGTCCCGGCACTTCGCTGCGCAGTTCAACCTCTTCATTGGAAATTACATTGCCGGTAGTAAGAATGTTGTTTTCAAGTAATCTTGGCTGGATGATTAATCCGCCAACAGTAATAGCCTTTGGTCCGGATTTACCCGTTTGTTCCTGAAGGTCCCCTTTGCACCCTGTCAGTGCCAATGGAATGGAAAGCGCAAGAACAAACCATCTATAGTTCTTAAAATGAATCATATAATATGTAATTGCAGGCATTTGAAATACTTCTCAAAGGTAGCGAAATTAGCTGTTGCGTATTAAGAAAATTAATTCGTAAATTTGCAGCCCTTTATCCGGGGGACCGTTTTCCGGATATATCAAACAGTTCTTATTCATTTCACAATGATTATTGCCTCGGGATGTAGCGCAGTTGGCTAGCGCACCACGTTCGGGACGTGGGGGTCGGAAGTTCGAGTCTTCTCATCCCGAC
>CAIQUS010000152.1 GCA_903875045.1 uncultured Bacteroidales bacterium | reverse complement strand
GACAATCATTTGTTTATAACTACGTCAAAAATGAACATGAACAAATATTATTATAAATCAATTTAACCCAAATTGCCCGTCCGACTTTTCGGAGTGGGCTCACTATTTAAATCCCAAATCCCAAATCCCAAATCTCAAATCCTAAATCTCAAATCCTAAATCCCAAATCCCAAATCCCAAATTTCAATTCTCAATTCTCAATTCACTCCACATCTATCACCCTGAACGCCGTACTCCCCGGCACCCCTCTGAAATTTTCAATATACCTTTCTGATACCCGCGACAAGCACCCCATATCCATTGGCAATCCCATATTGATAAGATCATTGATCACTTTTACGTAAAACTTCTCACTTAACACAATCCTGTGCTCAATGCTTTTCGTCATTAAGCGTGCAGTAAGATCAATATCACTGCCATAATAATCATTTGCATTTTCAAAAAAAGTGATGTTATGCACCTCTGTACAATAATGAATGGCTACTTTGCAGCTGAGATAAAGATCCTGGTCGGGATGGTTTTTAATCAGAAACAGGGCAGCATAAATATCTTCAAGCAGGGCAAAACAGTTATTGTTGGAGGATTTCTTCTGCAAATCCTGGTCAGGAATGAAAAGCATCATCTCATCCCCGATACCCTTTACAATATGCTGCTGAAAATGATTTGCATACAACAGGTTATTAAATGTATTGTTAAGCTTTCTTCCCCATTCTTTTAAACCACCCTGGTATTTTATATCGGTCGACTTGTTAATATCCATAAAAAAACAAATCCCAGGGCAACGTGGAATCTGGTCCAGGGCCGCTACCATTTCTTCAGAATGCGGATCAGTGTAATGAACATAGTGCGCCATCAGAACACTTTTAAGGCATCCTCCCTGGTTGGATGGATCTCGAAAATACTCGTAAACCCTGAAATTTCAAAGATTTCGTGAATATTCTCCTGCAAACCGCACAAAGCAAACTTGCCTTTCATCAGGGTGATTTTTTTCAACCCCATCAGCAGTATTCTCAAACCACTGCTGCTGATATAGTCCATTTTTGAACACTCTACCAGAATTCTATGATGATTGCTGTCAATCATCTCCATCAGTTTTTTCTCCAACATGCTGTAATTCGTCGTATCAAGCCGGCCTGTAATGCCGATGATAACACACTGGTCTGTTTTCTGTTCGTTGATTTCCATATATTTTACTTTTGATTGAGTTAAAAATTCTTAATTAAAACTACGATATTTTTTTCATCTTCCCTCCGATAATCGACGCTGCTCATCATTTCTCTGACAAAATGAATTCCCAGTCCCCCAATTTTACGTTCCTCCAATGGTTTATTGAACACATCGTCCACCTGTTTCTCAAGCAGATTAAAAGGCTTGCCCTCATCCTCGAGTTGTATTCTGAGCTCATGCCCGCCAATCAACTCGAATTCAATTGAAATGACATGTTCTTCGCTATCCTCAAACGCATAAAAAACCACGTTGGTAAATAACTCTTCAAGCACAAGATTTATTTCCATCGCAATCTTTACAGGAACGTTCCACTCCTCCGATAATTCTTCGATTCTGAGTGCGATTTTGTCGAGTTCAGAAACCTGATTCAACAACTTTAGTTGTGCTTTCTTACTTGTCATGGTCGATTCTCCTCCGGCAGACTTATATTGCAAAGCCAGAATGGTGATATCATCAGCCTGTTCGGCTCCGCTTGAAAACCGCTTCAGTTCACCAATCAGCAACTCCGTTAACACTTTGGTGTTTTTATTAGCCAATAGCGTGAGGGATGCGGCCAGTTTAGCCTCACCAAAAAAATCATTGGCTGTATTTAAGGCATCGGTAATTCCATCAGTTGTCAGCACAAGGATTTCGCCAGGCTGAAAACTGAACCTCCCGAATGAATAATCAGATTGATCGAAAACCCCGAGAGGAAGGCCATTCCTGACTTTCAATTGACGAATTTTCTCGTCTGTGCCCAGGATATAGGGATAATTATGTCCCGCATTGCAGAATTCCATCTCTCCGGTTTTTAAATCAACGATCCCTGCAAAAAATGTTACAAACATCTCGCTCGGATTATCCTGGCAAAGTTCGTGATTAATGCTTGCAATAACCTCATTGATCCGGGTTCCTGCGACTGCTTTTGCCCGGAGAAGGGTGCGCGTGACCATCATAAAGAGAGATGCCGGCACCCCTTTGCCAGCCACATCCCCAATGGCAATGCAGAGATGATCGGCATCCAGGTAGAAAAAATCATACAGATCGCCCCCAACAGCCTTGGCGGGATCAAGGGTGGCAAACAGATCCCAGTTTTCAGGTGTGGCGAAACCCCTGGGCAGCATGCCCATTTGAATGTTATGCGCCACCTTTAATTCACTTTCGATCTTTTCCTTTGCCATGGTTGTCTCACCAAGATGAAAAATGTAATTGCGCAACTCATCCTGCATCACAGCAAAAGCCCTGGTAAGCTGCGCCACCTCATCCCGCGATTTCCTTACCGGCAATGGTGCATTGAAATCCCCTTGTCCGATTTTCCGGGTCGCCTCCACCAGCCTGACAATGGGCCGGGTCATCCTTCTTGTGATGAAAACAGTGGTCATAAGCAAAATGAGGATGCTGATTCCAAATATCCACGACATCACCTTTAAAAACAAATACATGTCTTTATAAAGCTCTTTTTCAGGAAAAATAATCCCGAACGACCAGCCTGTCTGTTTTACGGGGGCATAACTCAGAAAACTCGGGAATCGTTTTGCCTCCAGGCCATCCATCGCTGTAAAATTCGATTTCCCGGCCATCATATCGCAAACAGCAGACTGGGTTGCTTTGCCACCTCCGGCATTTGCAAGATCAACGATATTCTGATTATTCCTAAGTGGCCACGGGGATGCGATAATTCTGCCCTTCCGGGAAATCAATATGCCATAACCAGATTCAAAAATACTGACACCCTTTACAATCCTGGCAATTGCTGATAACGAAACATCCATGGTTAATACACCTGTAAAAACCCTTTTACCATTGATTTTAGTGTAAATCGGCGTGGAATATGTACACATCAATGTATCTCCTCCTCCTTCATCATAATAGGGCTCTGACCAAACCGGTTTATTGAGAAGCTTGGGCAACCTGTACCAATCCATTTTGAAATAGTCATATTCAGCACTGCCCAGTATTTTGGTATTCAGCTTGCCATTTTTCTCCCACGCGTATGGTGCATACCAATAATTATCCTTGCCTGTCAGATAAGGCTCGAAAGCCAGACAAGTGCCGAATACAACGGTGTCATGAAGGATAAAATTCCTGGCTATCCTGAGAACTTCGGCATAGCTGATATTTGGATTTTCCATCGACTGAACCAGGGTTTGAGGAACCAGTTCAGTGGGTTGAAGAACATTTTCAAACTGCGCAACAGTTTTCTTTGTCAGTATGCTGGCCTCGTTCTGGGCATTGATTAAAAGCAGGGCACTGGATGAACCATAGCCCACAACCAGGGGAAAAAAAAGGATCAGCAGGATGGCTATCAGAAAAAAGAGGCTGTAACGGAATGCCAGCCCGCGAAAAAATGTTAGTCGTGGAAAATGAAGGCGCACAATATTCGTTTTAATTTTTCACGGTAAAGGTAAAAAATTATCTTTTGAGTAATCTGAAAATTGATATTTTTGACAACGCTAATACTAACCTAAAAATAACAGCAATGAATAAGGAGATTCATCAACTACAACCTGAACGACTCTGGCACTATTTTCTCGAAATCTGCACCATTCCACGCCCATCGAAAAAAGAAGAAAAAATTGCAACGTATATCAGTGAATTCGCAGCAAAACACAATTTGAAATGCCTGATTGATGAGGCAGGGAATGTATTGGTTTCAAAACCGGCTACCCCTGGATTCGAGAACAGGAGATGCACAATCCTGCAGAGCCACCTGGATATGGTTTGTGAGAAAAATTCAGACATACAACACGATTTTGACAAGGATCCCATTCTTCCGTGGATCGATGGCAACTGGGTCAAAGCGAAAGGGACGACCCTTGGTGCGGATGATGGCATCGGCATTGCCGCCGCACTCGCGATACTGGAAGCAACCGATATCCCGCATGGCCCGCTCGAGGCGCTGTTTACCATGGATGAGGAAACAGGGCTTACCGGCGCATTTGCTTTAAAACCCGGACAATTACAAGGGCGTATCCTGATCAATCTCGATTCTGAAGATGAAGGCCAGCTGTTCATCGGATGTGCGGGAGGAAAAGACACGGTTGCTACCATGCCTTTGGAAACCGACGAGGTTCCTTCCGGGCATATTGCTTACAAAGTAAGTCTGACAGGGCTAAAGGGCGGCCATTCTGGCGACGACATCAACAAAGGGCTTGGCAATGCCGTAAAACTGATGAACCGTTTTCTTTGGAATGCCAGTGAAACCTTTGAAATTGCCCTGGCTGATTTCAATGCAGGTAATTTGCGCAATGCCCTTGCCCGGGAAGCATTTGCCGTTTTTACCGTCCCTAAGGAAAATGAAGCCTCATTGCTGGCATACGTAACAGCATTTTACAGCGAAATCAAAAGTGAACTTCAGGTAACGGAACCGGACCTTGCGTTTGTAATTCAACAATCTAAAATGCCGGAACATGTCCTAAACAGTGCACTGCAGGCCGATCTGCTTGATGCACTTTATGCCTGCCCGCACGGAGTAATCGCCATGTCGCGCGAAATTCCAAATTTTGTTGAAACCTCAACCAACCTTGCTTCCGTTAAATTCATCGATAAAAAGATAGTGATCACAACAAGCCAGAGAAGTTCCGTTGAATCCTCCAAAAAGGATGTGGCAGATATGGTGGCAAGTGTATTTTATCTTATGCAGGCCGATGTGGAGCACTCATCAGGGTACCCGGGATGGAAACCCAACCCCGAATCAGAAGTTCTGCACATCAGCGTTGAGGCCTATCGAAGGCTTTTTGCTGAGGAACCTCAGGTGCTGGCCATTCATGCCGGACTCGAGTGTGGCCTTGTAGGGGCCATTTACCCAGGCATGGATATGGTTTCATTCGGACCCACTATCAAGGGAGCCCATTCACCCGATGAACGTCTCGATATCGCATCAACAGTAAAATTCTGGGAACTCACCCTGGAGGTGCTTAAAAACATTCCTGAAGAATAAGGCAGCCAGGGAAAGCAATGCAGGCAATGCAGACAATGCGGACAATGCAGGCAATGCAGGCAATGAATGTAATGAAGACAATGAAAAGCGTAATATCGGTTATTCTGTTTTTATTCTGTTTGATTTGCCGGTCGCAAACGACCTTCGTTTTTTCTGACAGTGCAGTATTGGCCAGACTTTCCAGGGATGTTCATATTCTTGCTTCAGATTCCTTCGCAGGAAGAAAATCAGGGTCGCCAGGGGAACAAAAAGCATATCAATATATAACCAGGGCTTTTCAGGAAGCAGGTTTAAAACCTTATTCCGGTGCTGACTCTTCCTTCCTGCAGTCTTTTCCGATTGAGTCAATCCGGATTCCAGGTGATTCCAATACTTTGGAAATAGAAGGATGGCAAAACCCTCTTATTGTACAACACGATTTCAGTCCCACTGCCTATTCAGCCAATGGCCGGGCGGATGGAAACAAGTATCTCCTGGTTGATCTGGCGCAGTTTCGCGTTTCCCGTGAAAACCGAAAGGGCGGAATCAGGCTGTCACTAAGGCAAGTCCTCCGAAATGCTTTTCGACAGGGAAATTCTGCTGTTATTCTTTATAATGAAAGAAAACTGAACGGTTCTGAAGCGGATTCCCTGTACGACAGGTTGAATGTAAGCCCGGAAAAAGGGATGGTCATCTCTGTAAGCACCGATATTGCTGCCTTCCTGCAACAACATCCCGGGGTAAACCTTTCCATCGCCGTTGATATTAAGCGCCCTGGTATTATCTGCCAAAATGTTGTCGGATTCATAAACAATGAGGCTCCAACAACCGTTATTATCGGTGCCCATTACGATCATATTGGTAAAAACCTACAGGGAAAAGTTTTCCACGGGGCTGACGACAACGCCAGCGGAACCGCTGTGATGATGGAACTGGCCCGGTTTTTAAAGCAATCAGGAGATCGTAGCAATAATTACTTGTTTATTGCATTTTCAGGAGAGGAAGAAGGACTTGTTGGCTCCGGGTACTTCGTGAAACACACATGGAATAGTACGCAAACATTCAATTTCATGGTTAACCTCGATATGGTAGGGCGGCTGGGATGCGAAAGCAATGTGGTCACCATCTTCGGAACAGGATCGTCACCCATGTGGAAAAAGACATACAAAGAAACTGTTCATCCTGCATTCCGTCTCAGTAAAATGCATGGGATTCACAGTTTTTCCGATCATTTAGCCTTTTACAATCATGGGATACCCATCATATCACTTACAACTGGATTTCACTATGATTACCATACCACCCGGGATGATGCCAGCACCATTAACTATACAGGAATGGTTGATATTACCAGATACCTCCAGGGATTGCTGCACAATATATCATCCAATGGACAGGCAGGATTTCACAAAGTTTCCGGATGGTATAATTTCAGTGCAAACTTTAAAATTGTCATCAAGGGCATTGACCATCTATTATCAGCAGGATCAGATGATTAACCTTTGATTCCCTGAGGAACATCTAGAGACCCACGCCGACACCAAGCCTGAAAATCGGGTTTGTATACGGTGAGTTGTAGGAATCATTCAGGTTGAACAGGATCAGCAAATCCATCGAAACCCTGTTACTTATGGGTTGCCTGTACCCTCCTCCTACAAAAAAGCTGTTTATTTCAATCGTACTGTTTCCCCTTTCATACCTGTTTCCTGATGGGTCGAGAATCTTACCGTTTGGCACCATTCTATAGGGTTGTACGAAGGAAAGATACTCATACTCGACATGTGCAAAGATATTTCCTGCAAAGCCATCAAAGAGGCTTGAGAGGTAATACCTGAGAAAAACACCCCCGCCGTAGACACTTGATTTGTAAGGGAGGTACTCGTTGCTTTCAGTATCATAAAAATAACTCTTATAATAATAGTACTGATAAATGAACCGCAAGCCAACAGTTAATTGATCAATTGTTCTGATTCTGACTTCAGGAGAGATGGTTATACCGGTAACACTGCCAATTTGAAAGCCAAGATTCCCGCCAACTGAGACTCTTCTCCAGAAATTATCAGGTTTGTGAGGCCTTGATGAGAGAGAAGGAATGGTATCCTGGGCAGATGCAGAAAGAAACAAAACGGAGCAACAGATGAAAATAAGGAGCAGTTTTGAGGCAGTTTTATTCATGGTTTAGGTATTTAAAGAAGAATTATCAATGACAGTACAAAAATAGTAAAAAATAATCACAAACGTATCATACTGTTTATTAGCTTAATAGGACATTTTTTAAAAAATAAATGAAGAAAAATGAAAAATAAATTAAATATCTCTTGTTAGTTCAAATTTAATCTGTACTTTTGCACTCCCGTTTCGATGTTCTTTGAATATGATTGCAAATAAAACCAATAGTGGCGCGTGATATGAGATGTATTTGGTAGTGGGAAAAACTTTTTTTTCATTTTTTTAAAAAAAAGTTTGGTAGAATGGGAAAAGGTTGTAATTTTGCAGTCCGATTTAAAACAAAGTACCCGGATGGGGAAATGAAGAAATGTTCTTTGAAAGACTGAAGTAAATGTAGTAGCAAATATCCCAGATTAATAATTAACCTAGTTAATTTCTTTTGGTAATAGT
>CAIQUS010000151.1 GCA_903875045.1 uncultured Bacteroidales bacterium | reverse complement strand
TTAATGGAGATGGGTGAACTTAATCCAAAACTTAAAAAAGGGGTAAATCATCTCCTGAACAGTGGCAGGCATCTGCTCAATCTGATCAACGAGGTTTTAGACATTTCGGGCATCGAAGCAGGCCGGGTTTCACTTTCATTTGTTCCTGTAGCGGTAGGCAGAATCATCACGGAAACAATTGACACTGTTCATCCATTGGCCTCTGCAATGCATGTAACACTTGAATTGATCAATGCGAATCAGGACCGGCTTTTTGTCAAAGCCGACCATCATCGCTTACGGCAGGTATTGATTAATTTAATCAACAATGCTGTAAAATACAATCGAAAAGGTGGTTCGGTCATGATTAAAACCGAATTACAGCAGGCAATCGCCCCGGCAATGTCATTTGTGAGAATTTCGGTGAGCGACACTGGTTGCGGAATCAAACCTGAATCCATCGAAAAACTCTTTATGCCCTTCGAACGGATCGGAGCCGAGAAAACCGGTATTGAAGGCACGGGCCTCGGGCTTATGGTCGTAAAAAAACTGATAACCGTCATGGGTGGTCGTGTCGGGGTTGAAAGTGTGCCAGGAGAGGGAAGCACCTTCTGGATTGAATTGCCGCACAGCGAAGATCAGGGATCCGATTCCGGGCAAACAGAATACGGATCATTGCCGCAGACAATGATTAACGAAAAAACCGGAACCATTCTCTACATCGAAGACAATGCCTCCAGTACTGAACTGGTAGCGCAAATTCTGGCCGATCACCGGACATCCATTCATTTTGTAAGCTGTACGAAAGGAGCACAGGCTGTTTCATTGGCTATTGAATACGCTCCGGATTTAATTCTGCTTGATCTCGATTTGCCGGATATACAGGGTTTCGATGTAATCAAACTTCTGCAGGCGGAAGAAAAAACAAAGGCAATTCCAGTTGTGGTTGTCAGCGCGGATGCAATGCCTCCCCAGGTTGAAAAAATGATAAAAGCAGGATCCAAGGCTTATTTAACCAAACCTCTTGACATCATGGCTTTTCTGGATGTGGTGGATTGCTGGGTGGGGAGTGTTAAATGATTCCCTGGGCTTCCAATCGCGGGCACCGGCCAATGCATTTTTGAACGATAAAGGCGACATCCTTTTCATCACATGGCGTACCGGAAAATACATGGAACATTCTGCAGGAAAAACAAACCATAATATTTATGCCATGGCGCGCGAAGGGCTGCGTGAGGCGCTGGCAAATGTCTTCCGCAAAGCCAGGGAGTTGAACATAGGAAGGTTTACTGAAGCAGTGACCACATCATCAAACTGTGCAACTTTGGCAAACACTGACAGGTCTTTCAGACACTGTCAGGTTTAGTTTTAGTCAGACCTGTCAGCGTCTTTCAGACCTGTCAGCGTCTTTCAGACCTGTCAGCGTCTTTCAGACCTGTCAGCGTCTTTCAGACCTGACAGTGTCTGAAAATAAGTTTATTTAATACGGCAGTATCCTCTTCCCCCTCGCCTCTTCCAATACCTCCGCCATGGCCAGATAGATGGCAGAAAGCCCGCAGATGATGCCTTCATAGCCTGCGATTGTTCCCACAAGGATTGAGCCGGTCCAGTCGCGGATGGCAAGCAGGAAGAAGAGAATCCAAAGGGAGAGAAATACGAATTGCAGACAAACGTTCTTTCCGAAGGTGCCTATCCACATGAAAAAGGTGAATATGCCCCATACAAAGAGATACCAGCCCATAAAACCTTCGTCTGTTTTAATGCCTTTGCCGGTGCTTATTTCGGGCAGAAGCCAGATGGCAACCAGGGTAAGCCAGAACATACCATAAGAGGTGAAGGCGGTAAGTCCGAACGTGTTGCCTTTTTTAAATTCAAGAATTCCGGCGATCACCTGGGCGATGCCGCCGTAAAACATGCCCATGGCAAGAATCATGGCGCTGACCGGGAAAAACCCGGCGTTGTGGATGTTTAAGAGAACTGTTGTCATTCCGAAGCCCATCAGGCCCAGAGGTGCGGGGTTGGCTAATTTTTGCTCCATAAAGTTAATGTGTTGGTTGATGAAGTGGGGTGGACTGGTGAACGGGTAAACGGGTGAACAGGTGAACGGGTGGACGGGTGGACGGGTGAGCGGACTACTAAGAACAATCCTGTTCACCCGTTCACCTGTTCACCCTTTTTCACATTCCATACCTTTCAATAATCTCCTGCTTGGTTTTCCCGAGGATATCATATTTTTTGCCAACCTTTCTGAATGCTTCAAGTGCTTTCTCCAGGTGGTGTATCTCATGGCCGGCAGAAATCTGGGTACGGATGCGTGCCTGTCCCTGCGGAACGACCGGAAAGAAGAACCCGATGGCATAGATACCCTCATCATACAGATCGCGGGAAACATCCTGCGCCAGTTTGGCGTTGAAAAGCATTACCGGAACAATGGGGGTGTCGCCTGCTTTGATGATCAATCCTGCTTCAAGCAATCCTTTGCGCCAGAAGGCGGTGTTGCTTTCAAGCTTGTCGCGGCGATCGGTGGAGGCAGAAAGTATTTCGAGCACTTTGATCACACCAGCCACCACCGGCGGGGCAATCGTGTTGGAGAAGAGGTACGGACGGGCTTTCTGGCGGCACATCTCCACCAGTTCCTTCCGGCCGGAAACACATCCGCCGGATGCCCCACCCAACCCTTTTCCAAAGGTGGTGGTAATGATGTCCATTTTTCCCATCACACCGCAATGTTCGTGCGTTCCACGGCCTGTTTTGCCAATGAAACCGCTTGAATGCGATTCATCCACAAAAAGAAGGGCATCATATTTTTCGCACAGTTCGGCCATTTTATCAAGTTTGGCAGTATCCCCGTCCATGGAGAAAACGCCATCGGTGATGACCATTTTAAGGCGCTTGTCGTTGTGCAACTGCAGTTTTTCCTCCAGGTGTTCCATGTCGGAATGTTTGAAGGTGTCGTGCATGGCGCTGCAGAGACGAATGCCATCGATGATGGAGGCATGAACAAGCCGGTCGGAGATCATTACATCATCTTTGGTCAAAACGGCTTCGAACACACCCGCATTGGCATCCATACAGGATGGAAAAAGAATGGTATCTTCGGTTCCAAGGAATTTGGTCACCATCTGCTCCAGGGTGCGGTGGATATCCTGGGTGCCGCAGATAAAGCGCACTGACGACATTCCATACCCATGTGAATCCAATCCTGCATGGGCAGCCTTGACCACCTCGGGGTGGCTCGACATGCCAAGGTAATTGTTTGCACAGATGTTGATCACCTTTTTCAAAGGAGCGCCGGCAGGAAATTCGACTTCAATGTCGGCAGCCTGGGCTGAATGGATGTAACGTTCCTGTTTAAACAAACCGGCATTTTGCAACCCGGTAAGAATCTCGGAATACATTCCGCGTGTTTTGTCGGTATAGGCCATTTTTACCTCCTTATTTTACATATTCCTTAACCAGTGCACAAATCTTGTTCACTGAGTCAAAAGCTTCCGGAGTTGCCTTATCATCGGGAATGGAGATGTTGTATTTGTTCTCCAGGAATCGTTTCAATGAAACCATTGAAAAGCTGTCAACAATGCCACCCGAGATCAGCGGGGAGTCGTTGGTTAATTCGGTGTCGTCTTCAACATATTCTTTGATCACATAAGCTTTAATTACTTCTTGCATTTCGTCCATGATTTTTTCTCCTATGTTTTATGGTTAATGATAATTCAAATAGCGAAATTGTGAAATTCTTTAATCGTTTTCCAGGGTGGATGTATCGCCAATCTCCTCGCCCCACTCCTTTGCATGGAGGATTCGGCGCATGATCTTGCCACTGCGGGTTTTCGGCAGGTTTTCGATGAATTCAATCTCTTGAGGCATTGCAAGGGGTGACAATTTCTTGCGCACAAAATTCATGATGTCGAGGTCAAGATCTTTACTGCCGGTAAACCCGGGTTTCAGGGTCACGAAGGCTTTGACGACCTCCATGTTGACAAAGTCGGGTTTGGCCACCACAGCCGATTCGGCCACAGCCGGATGTTCGAGCAAGGCCGACTCCACCTCAAACGGACTAACGAGGTGACCACCGGTGTTGATCACATCATCATCGCGCCCGACAAACCAGAAATATCCTTCATTGTCGATGCTTGAACGATCGCCGGGGAGGTACCAGCCATTCTGGAATTTCTTTTTATAGGTTTCTTCATTCCGCCAATAGGTCCGCATCATGGCCGGCCAGCCCGGTTTAATGGCAATCAGTCCGATTTTTCCTGTTTCGGTGAATGGCTCATACGTTTCGGCATCGATTACCGTGGCGATAATTCCGGGGAAAGGTTTTCCCATGGAACCGGGTTTGATTTTCATACCCGGGAAATTGGTGATCATCATCGAGCCGGTTTCTGTTTGCCAATAGGTATCAAGGAAGGGTTTGCCAAAAACTTTTTCCGACCAGATGACCGCTTCGCTGTTAAGGGGTTCCCCTACAGAGGCAAGGTGCCTCAGCGATGAGAGGTCATATTTTTTAATCACTTCATCTCCGGCTTTCATCAGTGAGCGGATAGCGGTTGGTGCTGAATACCACATGCTGATTTTCCGCTTTTCAATAAACCGGTACCAGTTGTCGGCAGAAAAACCTGCATCGAGCACACACTGGGTTACACCGTTGCTGAAAGCGCCGATGATTCCGTAAGATGTACCGGTAACCCATCCGGGATCAGCCGTACACCAGTATATGTCGGTATCCAGCAGGTCGAGAACCCATTTGGAGGTGAGATATTGTGAAATCAGCGAATAATGAACATGCTTGACACCCTTGGGCTGGCCTGTGGTCCCTGAAGTGTAATGCAGAACCGAAGGGGATTCCGCGTAAGTGGGATGGATTTCAAAATGTTCAACCTTTGCGGCATTTTCCATATTAAATGAAACTTCGCGGTCGAGCAGTGGTTTGGCCGGGTCTGCATCAACAATAATCAGGTGTTTGAGGTATGGCATTTTATCCAGTATCTTCCGGACCTTTGGTGCATGTTTTTTCTGGGTGATGATGGCAGTGGTTTGCGCATTGTCGAGGCGAACAAAAAGCGACTCATCCCCGAATGCCGAAAACAAAGGCTGGGCAATACCTCCCATTTTCAGGATTCCAAGAAATCCAATATAGAGTTCGGGAATTTTATCCATGAAAAGGCATACACGGTCTTCCGGTTGGATACCCAGGTCGCGCAGAAACTGCCCGATCGTATTGCTGTTAAGCCGAAGATCGTTGTAGGTGTATTGTTTTTCATTGCCGGTTGATCCTTCCCAGATCAAAGCCGGTTTTTCTGCTTTACCCATCTGGCAAATGCGGTCGGAACAATACCAGCCGATGTTGAGGATGTCACCTGGTTTGTAATCAAGTTCCTGCTCGGCAATTTTCCAGTCAAAGTTTTTTACACGTTCGTTGTAGGATCCGATGTTGGACATAAGTTAGGAGATGTTAAATGGCGAAATGGTGAAATGGTGAAATGGCGAAATGGCGAAATGGTGAAATGGCGAAATGTTCGGGTTAATCATGAGGATTGGCAGTTTCGGTTTCGAGTATCACAATGGCAGTAGCCATCTCTTTTAGATGCGATAAAGATACATGTATTTTTGAAATTGACAATTCCGAAATTAATTCTTTTGCCTTCCCAGAAACCCTGATAAATGGCTTGCCGAGTTCGTCATGGTAAACCTCAATATCGGCGAACCGGATGCCAAAACGCCATCCGGTGCCAATGGCTTTCAAAAAGGCTTCTTTGGCCGAGAAGCGGGCCGCATAATTTTCGAATTTGTACTTTTTTGTTTCACAATAGGTGATTTCACCAGGGGTAAAAACCTTATCCCTGAAGCCCGTATCCCTTCCCATCACCTTTTCGATACGGCCAACTTCAATTATGTCTGTTCCTATCCCGTAGATCATAAACGGATAAAAATATTATCGTGTAAAGACCATTTTGTTAACCTTTACGTATGTATCCGTTGAACTGTTGAAGATAATTTTGTAGAGGTATACCCCTGGCGTCATGTTCAATCCGGCAGGATCAACTGTAACCGTATATGAACCTGCATTTTCCGGCTGGTCGACCAGTGTGCGGATTGTCTGCCCGTACAGGTCGGTCAACACCAGGATGGCATGGCCCGATTCAGGTAAGGTATACACGATATTTGTGGTTCCTGAGAACGGGTTCGGATAATTGTACATTGATATCTCCTGAGAGCCACCCGGGGTAACCACATTCGGCATCTTCAGATCGAAATTGTCATAAGGATTGGCCAGAACATCGGTAAACTCACTGCCCGGTTCAATATGGAATACCCGTGACGGTTCCGTAATCTTATCCTTCGTCCTCATGTTCAGACTAAGTAACAGATCGTTGGTTTTCAGCTCCATTGGTTTGGTATCCGACCATGCGACTGCAATTTTTCCATCGCCAAACTTATATTTCAAATCCTCTGATCTGCTGGTGATATCGATCACTTCAAAACGGTCCTGATCGTAACCCATGAAGAGGGTCATGGCACCAAGTTCGGCCTCCCTGCTGCTGTGGATATTGTAAATAAAGGGTTCGCCAACAGGAACTCTCATCACACCATCATCAATGAGCGACAGGAAGGTTGTTTCTTTGTAGCCAAACGGGATGAAGGAACCATTCACATCACCAACACAAAGTGCGATCAGGTTAAGTGAAGTATTCGGGGATGTGAAGGTCGTATCCTTGATCTTCCAGTCGCCCGCCGGGTAGGAGTTGATTGATCCGATGGTCCTCAATTTAATGTAGAGCGCATCCAGTCCGCTAATGGTCATACTTGCATTTACATCAGCAATAATCTGATGGAAAGGGTTCAGCGCGTAATTTCCTATAATAAACATCTGAATAAGCAAGGCATCTGTTGCGTTGTTGCCACCCCAGGTACCGTTATAACTGCCGCTGATACTATAGGTGCCATTGGGAACATTTGAGAAGGCATAATATCCGGGTTCGCCATTGGCAGGATTGTTAATAGTCACAGTATTGCCGACAATTGCATTGGATGAATTCCGCAATTGTAGAGCTACTCCGTTCAACCTGGTCAGATATGGGTTGTCGTACGACATGTAGCCTGCAATGTTGACATTCAACCCCGGCAGGATTGATATCGGAAGGGTGTAGGTCCCGGTACATCCGTTGAAAGTTTCTGAAACTGAAACTGACCCGCATCCACAGGAAGGATATGCCCCCCATGTTACCGTGATACAATGCGTACCCTGCCCGGAACTCACACTGCCGCCAATAACAGTCCATGAATAAAGATGGCCTGCATAGTCGGGCGTACAGTACTGTGTATTTGCCTGGCCCGATGTAACCTCTTGCGGACCGGTAATGATTGGTGCCGGTAAAGGAGTGATCACGATCGGGATAAAAGTTGTCAGCACACATGGTTTGGAATCTGTCACGGTCAGCCACACCTTGCCGTTGTTACAGCAGGACCAGTTCACAGTAATGGAAATGGTATTCTGGCCGGAAATGATTGTTCCTCCTTCAACAACCCATTGGTAAGTTACAGGTGCCAGGTAGCTGCCGCCCACGGTAGCAGTATAAACCGAATTGGAGAACGGTGCATTCAGGCTGCAACAGGCCGAGGTCGGCCCGTTTATTCCGATTGACCATTCGTCAGGCTGGGTAACGGTCCAGGTTTGGATTAACGCACAGGAATGTGCATCGGAAACCGTCACCGTATAGGTCCCGGCTGTAAGTCCGGTTGCGACATTCGTTGTCTGTGCATTGTTCCACAGATAGTTATATGGAGTAGACCCTCCGCCGGCGGTCAGTGAAATGATACCGGTATTGTAGGTATAACAATTCACATTGGTAATGGCAGATGACAAAATGGATAACTTGGATGGTTCAGTAACTATCGCACTTGCTGATGCTGAACATGAATTTGCATCTGTGACCGTTACCGAATAGGTGCCTGCTGTCAAACCGGTTGCAGTGGCATCTGTTTGAGAATTATTCCATAAATAGGAATATGGCGGTACTCCGCCGCTGGTAACAGAGGCCGTGATACTCCCGTTGTTGAACCCGTTACAACTCACATTCGTAACACTCAATGTCAGAACCGGTGGCGGACTGAAGGTAAGTCTCATGAAATCCTCATCAACGGCAGGGCCACAGGGGCTGCAGCAGCCGATCGAATCTTTAATGGTGAGGATTACGTGTCCTGCCAATATATCGGCCGGACTTGGTGAATAGACCGGATGAAGAATATTGGTAAAATTGAATGTACCTGTTCCGCTCGTTTTCCATAACCGGGTCACACATGGGTCGGTTGTGCCACTTGAACCTGATATATAATACGGGGAACCGCCGCACACAACCACATCCGGCCCTGCGTTAACATCAAGCGGTTCATAAACTGTGATTACACAGGTGTCATTGGTAAGCCCTGAATTACAAGCTCCATTCGTAACTGTCCACAGGAATTTATACGTTCCCGGGTCGGTGTACCAAACCCTGGTATGCGGATTATGAATACTGTCGATGGTATGCGGTGGTGTTCCGGCAACCGGTGTCCATGTTCCGGAACCGTATACCGGGTGTGTGCCGTTCATGATAACCACATTCAACGGATAGGCTTTTAAACAAACATTCTTGTCGGTACCGGCATAAGGGACAGACGGAGGATGAAAATTATACAACTTCATCGTATCAGAATTGCTGCAGGGGCCTACCGTTACCGTGTATTTAAAAACATAAGGAACCGAATCACCCATTTGTAATGGAAAAACATAATAACCATTTAGTGCAGGAATGTAATAGAAGACTACCGGATTTGGTCCGCTAACCTGCGACCATACGCCTGCTGGTTGCGGATCCCCGTAAATCACTGCTATCGTCTGCTGACATAAACTCTGGTCAGGTCCGGCATTCAAGGTTATCTGGGTCGGCTGGGTGATCACCGCTGATGCTGTGGCAAGCACGGAACAAACGTCTGATACCGTCACAACATAAGTTCCGGCTATCAGCCCAGTGGCCATATAGCCGGTTTGTGCGGCGGCATCATTCCAGAGGTAGCTATAAGGGGTAGAACCACCTGATACGGTAACCGTGGCGCTGCCATCGTTACCACCGAAGCAGCTTACATTTACATGTGATATGGGCACCGAAAGTGCTGCCGGTCCGGTGATTTCAACCGTTGCTGAAACAGTACATGTATTGGCATCTGTCACTGTTACGGTATAAGACCCTGCCATAAGTCCGGTCGCAGGATTGCCATGTTGTACCGGGGAGGTATTCCAATCATAGCTGTAAGGTGTGGTCCCTCCGGCAACCGTAACCGTTGCAGAGCCATTGCTGGCGCCGAAACATGGTAAATTGGAAGGTGTGATACCCGCAGAAAGTGCTTGCGGTTGCGTGAGGGTTACAGATGCCGTAGCCGATGCACAGGTACTGCCATCGGATACTGTGACGGTATATGTACCTGCTGTAAGACCGCTCGCAACACTGGTGATTTGGGCCGGGACCGTATTCCACAAATAGGAATAGGAGGAGGTACCGCCTGATACAGAAACTGTTGCACTGCCATTGTTGCTGCCATAGCAGCCGATATTGGTGTGATTAATGATGTTGGCTGTGAGAACCGGTATGATCGTAACATCCCCTGCTTTATAATAATCAACGAACGGAATATCACAAAATGGCGTATAACCTGGGGCAACATCTGTGTACTCACAAGAAGTTCCCTGTCCATTTTCCTGAAAATTGATCGTTGAGGAGGTTGCACCGCTCACGATATTGAACCTTACAGAAAACAGGGTTGACCCGTTTGCCAGGGTTACTCCATCGGCCGGTAAAAGTCCGTATCCAGACAGGATGATGGTACCGGGGGTGGCAGTATTCATAAGCCAGGTTCCCCAGGCATCAATACCCGGCTGCAATGACCCGGGCACCAATGCAGGCGATGTAAGCTTGGTATTGTCATACGTAAGATGCAAATTTAACCCTCCCACATTGTTGAAAGAAGAAACTTTGACCGGCACATCCACTGTTGTGGCCCCCGAGCAAACGGTTACATTGGTTATGGTTGTAACAGGTCCGGCCCTCATTTCATTAATCAAGGCAGATGCTGTGGCCACACAGGAGTTGGCATCGGTCACTGTGACGGTATAGGTGCCTGCTGTAAGAAAGACAGCCGTTGGTGCATTCTGTCCATTATTCCATAAATAGTTGTAAGAGCTGCCCGATCCACCTGACGCACTCACTGTTGCAGATCCGTTGCTGCCCCCGGCACATGTTACCGGATTGATTTGTGAGATCGAAACCAGCAGTGGCCCGGAAGGCTGTAATATTTCAACGGTAGCCGTTGCCGCGCAGCTTCCTGCATCGGAAACCTGTACGGCATAGATACCTGCAGTAAGTCCGCTTGCCACATTGGTATATTGCGGCGGAGTTGAATTCCAGTAATATGAATAGGCCGAATTTCCGCCAGCCACGGTTACAGTAGCGCTGCCACCATTGCCGCCATAGCATTGTATGTCGGTATGTATACTGATCCCGGCAGTTATAACCGGGTTGATCTTCACACTGCCATTTTTAAAGTAATCCCCAAACGGATTTCTGCAATAAACAAATTCTCCGTATTGAGTGCCATATTCACAAGCAGTGGGGGGCAGTGCATTCCATGTCAATGCGGTAGAAGTAACCGGTGCAAGCGCCTTGAAGGTGACGTACACAAGATCAGATGCATCAGGCAATGAAAATGCCGTTGTCCCTCCAAAGGCGGCAATGGTGACCTTTTCGGAAACCGAATAGTTGAATTCAGGTGCCCAATCTGCCGGTATAAGATTGTTGGTTACACCCATTATCTGTAAATATGTTGCGTCGTATGAGAAGGTAAGGTTGATGGCGCCCACTTCTGAAAAATTATCCACCGTTAAGGGAAGGGTGAATTCCAGCTGGTCGCAAACCTCAACAGACCCGATGGTTGTGACCGGACCTCCCGGAAGTTGCTCTACTGCGGCAGTGGCTGTCATCGTACATCCGTTGAAATCTGTAACCGTGACCATATATATCCCTGCTGTTAATCCGGTGGCCATATTTGAGGTCTGGGCTGGAATAGTATTCCATGAATAAGTATAGTCAGGCGTGCCATCTGAGGCTGCTACCGTGGCAATTCCATCGGCACTGCATGTGACCGGTTTACTTTGAAAAGCGTTAGCGACAAGGATGGTTGGCTGATTAATCTGCGTGCTGGAAATTACAGTAGCTCCTACTCCATCGGTAACGGTAACGGTATAGATACCTGCTGACAATCCGGTGGCAATCTCAGATGTTTGCAAAGGCGAGGTCGACCATTCATAGCTGTATGATGGATTGCCGCCGGTAGCTGAAACTGCAGCAGATCCGTTGTTTCCTCCGTAACACTGAACATCGGAGAGGACAGAAACGGTTGCGGCCAGTTGTGCGAATGTAGCAGCGCTTGCGGGGTTACCGGATGCGGTGCTGGTGTTGTAAGTTTTGGAACCAAGATTGAATTCGCAGACATGCACCTGAACGTTGGTTAAAGGCGTAAGACCGGATATAGTGCCTTTTACTCCGATGCCTTCGTAAACACAATACCATCCTGAAGAACCGATCTGCGAAGCCGGGTTGCCAAACACAGAGTTTGCTATATAGATGGTATTGTTGACAGGAGATGCAACCCCTGTATTGCCTTGTGACATAAATACACTACATCCGTTGCCATTGCCCCGGGTCCATTCAATTGTCACCTGATCACTTCCAATTTTTGAAAAGATAAGATCTTTAGCCTGAATAGAAGGAGGAGTTGGTTGGGTAACAGTTGTACTGGAGGAAGCGGTACATGAATGGGCATCAGTAACAGTAACCCAATAGGTTCCTGCCGACAAACCAGTGGCGATCTGCCCGGTTTGTAAAGGAGCCGTTGACCATTTATAGCTATAGGGCGTTGTTCCGCCACCCGCAGTCAATGTCACCGAGCCATCGTTCCCTTGATAAATACTTACAGCGCTTAATTCCCAGGCAGTTGCCGATAATGCCCCGGTGGGTTGTGTTATCGTGGCCGAAGAGATGGCAGAACAACTGTGCGCATCCGTAACAGTCACTGTGTAGGTACCGGCAGTAAGGGCTGTTGCTGTTATACCAGTCTGTTCCGGATCGGTTGACCATTTATAGTTATAATTCGTAGTTCCGCCTGCTACACTAACGGTAACAGAGCCGGTGGAATTGCCATGGCAATCTACATTGGTAACAACAGAAGCTGTGGCGGAAAGTGCTGCATCCGGCTGCGTGATCTCCACAGAAGCTGTGGCATAACAGGTGTTGGCATCGGTTACTGTCACTGAATAGACACCAGCCGAAAGTCCGCTTGCTATTTCAGTTAACTGGGCCGGATTTGTATTCCATAAGTAGGAATAGGATGTTTTGCCGCCGGTGGCGCTTACCATGGCACTTCCGTTGGTGCCCCCAAAACAACCTACGTTGTTAATAATGCTGGTGGTTGCAGAAGGAGGTTCCTTTACTGATATCTGAACTGCATCCGATTCGGCAGCGCCAATCCAATTGCTCTTACAGGTAACCCTGGCAACCCGCTTGTAATAAGTTGTTGCAGTCAGTGGGCCGGGGTCATAGCTTGTTTCAGTTGCGCCTGGGATATTGTTGAAAAGACTGTTATCCGGCGACATTTGCCATTGGTATTCAAGGCTGCCGGTTTGTCCGGTAGCGGCTGTACAGGTTATGACAGCAGGGTCGAACGGATTGCATCCCCCTTGATTTCCTGTTATCGTACCACCATTGTTCGGATTGCCACATGAAAGTTTTTCAAAGGCTCCCATGGTGGGAATATCAGCCCTGTCCGTTCCGGCATAATCGGTTGTCGGGAAACCCTCGGAGACAGTTCCGGGCATGGTTGCGGAAGGGATATAGTTGGCCGGAACAGTGCCACCTGGACTTGCAAACCCGGGGTTGATGTTCAGGCTGTGGTTATCCTGCCCGGTAACAATCTGCGATGTATTCTTAACCGTGGTAAAAAACCCGAGCATTCCCCCGGTTCCCGACACGAAATAGTCATTGTAATCGCATGATAAGGATGATCCCCTTGCATCTGAAACAAAGTAGGCCGCAAAATGCAATTCGCTGCCACCTTCTGTTGAACGGGCATTGTGGAAAACATTATTCATGAAGCCGGCGAAGTTAAAAATACCTGCACTAAACAATGAATATGATGAATTCGTCGCACCCGCACCAACAGTTCCCCCTATATACACCGTATTATAATACATGTGGATATTATCGGTTGAAATACCATATTCATAAATACCGTAAATATCTGTTGCGGAATTGCCGCCTAAACTGATAATATTGTTGTAATAGTTTGCTGTACCCTGTTCGATTTTAATGCCATACAGGCTTGCAGTTGTGCTGAATTGACCGGTTACCGATAAACTGTGGATAAAGTTTTTTGAAATAAGGTTAGCACCAGTTGATCCTCCCTGGTAATAAATCCCGATCACACAACCTGCAAAAGAAGGATAAGAGTTCGATAAATTATAAATCGTGTTCCCTTCAATAGTTTGACCGGGAGAGGAACTTTCCTGGCAGATTCCAATAACGGAAGGATGATCATTATCCTGGCCAATTGTTGACAGGATATTCACATTGCCAATCGTCATATCTCTGATAACATTGTTCGTGATGTTATTGGCTCCAACGCTTGTTCGGATCCCGATGATACTTCCCTCCATGCCACTGCTGGTACCCGAACTGGTTGTTCCGTTTGTCAGGTTTGCAATGGTATTTTGCGAGATGATGGCATTGCCAACCTCACTGTTGATTCCGTAGACTTCCTGCATCTCGTCGGTGGAAGCCGAGGATGCATGAATGCTGTTGGCAATGGTCGTACTTCCGATCGTGTTGTTGCTGATGGTTTTTGCTCCGCTTCCATAGTTCAGCACACCATAAAAATTACAGGGTTGCGTGGGATCGGCAGCAGTGGTAATGCCGGCAATGGTGTTATGCTGAATATCGATGGTTCCCGCGCTCCAAGTCGTAATTCCTGTTGTTGAACCCCTGAAGGAGGGATTTAGATTTGTTACCGTTATGGATCCTGTTTCCGTTGATGATCCGATGGTATTTCCGGTTGTCGTTCCAATATTTATGCTTCCCTGATCAATAGATATTCCTACCCACGTGTTACTTGAAGTACTGCCGTAAGCCATATTTTTAATGGTGTTGTTTTGAACTGAGCTGGGGGTTGTAGTGCCAACACTCATGTAAATACCAGTAAAAGTATGGGAAAAAGCAGCGTTTACTGTCATGGCAGTACCTCCGCAATCGGGTGCACTCCCCCCCAGAAAATTGCCTGAAACGGTAAAATTATTTCCTCCTGATCCAATATTGATGGGCGTATAATCAATATAATCTAAACCCGGAGCAAATAAAGTTGTTTCATAAAAACTATTTCCGGTGATGTTCCAACCCTCCGAATAGTCACTGATATATATTCCGTTCGATGAGTTGGTGGCATTAAAAAAATCATAAATATGATTGTTGCTGATGGTGTTCAAGCTATTTTCGCTCCCTAAGATGCCTGAAGAATAAACCGCATTTACAGATCTGTCAGAATTCGTTGCACTGGTAATGTCGTTGTTATTTACCAAGTTGCTGTTGTTCCCGGTTGCTGTTCCGGTACTGAAAAAAAGTGTTCCTGCCGAAGCATCGGTGGAAGAGCCCATGATTATACAATTTGTAACTGTATCGGCCGATGCATCATTGATAAACCGGATGGTGGATGTTCCCGGAGTTCCGGAGGAACTGGTATTGATAATGGTAAGGTCTTTCCCGGCGTTTAACCCGTTCACACTGCCGTTTATAGTTACATGGTCGGCTCCGTTCAAATCGATGAGCGGTGCTGCAAGGGTTCCGCTGACGGACAGTCCTGTTACCGTCGGATAAATGTTAACAAAGTCATATTCAGAAGGTGCTGCGCTGGCATTCAGAACAGCCGTGGCCGTTTCGGTGGTATTCCCGTTTAATTTAACGGTAATGCCACCCTTGTGCGTACCTGCGTTGATGGCATCGAAAGCTGCTGTTAAATTATTGTATAAGCTTGGTCCCGGAGTTCCTGCAGTAGCAGTAACCTCAACTACGGGAGGCCCTGTTGTGTTCTGGTTCTTTGGATTATCGGTGGCAATAATTGAATTATATTTTGGATAGCTTGCACCACAGGCATCAATATATTCAAATACCTGAAAAATATAAGTCGTGTTTTCCGTTAGCCCGTTAACCGTAACGGTTGTACCTGTGCCATTATATACGCAATACCAACCGGTAGAACCAATCTGTGTACCGTTGCCAAAAGTTGGATCTGCGGTATATGCTGTATTGTTGACCGGTATTGCACTGCCTGTAATGGCCTGTTTGACAAAAACTGCGCGTTTTGCCTCATTGCCATTGGTCCAGCTGATTGTCATCTGGTTATTTTGAATAACTGAAAAAACAATGGCTGATGCCTGAACCGGAAGAGACAAACTTGGATAATCATCATTAACGCCAATGGACATCGTCCATATAGGAATGGATGTGAAATCCCAGCCTGTAAAAGTTGACTGCGTTTTCATCTCGGTGGTAAGTTTGCCAAAAGAGGGGTCAGAACCTGCGCTTGTGAGCCTTCCGGTAGTTTCATTATCCCAATAACTGTTGGTCACAGTTCCGGTGTTTGTTTCCACAAGTCCCCCGCCGGAAGTGCCTCCGCCTACCAGTCCGGTGGCATAACTGTTTTCAATTACAGCGGTGTTCTCGTTTTGTCCGACAAGTCCGCCAAGATTTCCAATGGATCCGCTTACCGATCCTCTTGCATAACAATTATAGATTTTTCCATTACGGTTGTATCCGACAAGACCGCCCACAGTATAGCTACCAGAAACATTACCCATTGCATAACATTTTGTCACGCAACCACGGTTGTGCCCGATAAGTCCACCGGCTATTCCACTGATTGCGGCCACTGTCCCGGTTGTATAGCAATAACTGACAGAACCCTCGTTGGTTCCCACGAGTCCGCCAACAGGCGTCGAACCTTTAACGAAACCCGCCGGGTCAATTTCAACCCATGCTTTTTGCAATGAGGACCCGGCTCCGGTGCAGCCAAAGAGCCCGACGGTGGAAGTTGATCCCCTGTCAATTATTAATCCGATGATTTTGTAATTATTACCATCAAACTGCCCATAAAACTTTAGAAGTGGATCATCAACTCCGATAGGCTCCCAGCCATCGGCACCCCACAGAGTATAACCCTCTCCGCCAGATGCAAGATATGCCGTTAAATCAATATTATTCATCAACTTAAAACATTTTCCGATGTTGGCAATGCCTAAATAGTTGCGTAAATTATTTAATTCTGCGGGTGTGGAAATCTGAAAGGGATTGCCAGCTGTACCGTCGCCGCCGGCAAACTGTGCTCTGGTCAAACCCCAAACCAGCAAAAGAATGAAAGTAGCAAGTGTTTTTTTCATAATCACATTTTTAGTGCTAAATATCAACAAGATAAGCCTGTTTATAATTTGTGATAAAATTAACAGGAATATTTTCCTCTTGCAAGATTTTTTTTAACTAATTGTGCTGAAAAATGAGGATGCCAGTACTCAGCCCCAATACGTCATCAACAAAGCATTGTCAGCTTAAAATAATCATGAAGGAACAGAGGGTTTAGACCAGAGGAACTATATATATTTTTCCCCTTTTTCAAGCATTACATCATTTACAAACTGCCGGATTTGCTGCTCATCCGGTTTCCGGCAAATCAGCAGAATGTTTTCCGATTCAACAACAATATAGTCGTTGAGCCCCTGCAGTACGACAACTTTGTCTTTGGGCATGTTGACAATGCAATTGGAAGAATCGTACAGCATCACATTCTTACCCACTACCGTATTGCCTTTTTCGTCTTTGTTCCTGTTCTCATACAGTGAGCCCCAGGTACCGAGGTCGGACCAGCCAAAATCGGCAGCAAGCACGTAAACGTTATCGGCTTTTTCCATCACTCCGTAATCAAGCGAGATGCTTTTACATACCGTGTAAGTTTTGGCAATGAATGCTTTTTCATCCTTGGTTCCATATTTCCCGGCTCCCTGTTTGAAAAGCAAATCCACTTCGGGCAGATAGGCAGTGAATGCCTTCATGATGCTCTTCAGCGACCAGATGAATATTCCTGAATTCCAGAGAAAATCGCCGCATTTGAGGAATGTTTCTGCAAGTGCAAGGTTTGGTTTTTCAGTGAAGGTTTTCACCTTTTTGATGTGTTGTTCCCCGGGATAAACAGGTTTCTTTGCATCCACGTACTGGATATAACCGTAGCCTGTATCAGGTCTGCTCGGTCGTATTCCAAGGGTGAGAAGCCAGTCATGTTCTGTCGCTGCCTCAAGTGCCGATTCAACATTCTGAAGAAATATATCCTCCTTCAGGATGATATGATCAGAAGGCGCAACAACGATTCGTGCATCAGGATCGCGCTCAAGAATGCAGTAGTTTGCATAGGCTACGCAAGGTGCCGTGTTACGGCGCGAAGGCTCCATCAGGATCTGCTGACTGGTAAGTTCCGGAATTTGTGCTTTTACCAGATTCTTATAAATTTCATTGGTAACAATGTAAATGTTTTCCCTGGGACAAATTCGCGTAAACCTCCGATAGGTCTGTTGAATCAATGTTTCCCCTGTTCCCAGGATATCGATGAACTGTTTTGGATGGGTTGTCCGGCTCATGGGCCAGAATCTTGCGCCGATGCCGCCAGCCATAATTACGCAGTAGTTGTGTTTTGACTTTGCCATGCCAGAAGATTTTAATTCCATACAAACTTACGGAAAAAGAATTACGAATTACGAATTACGAATTACGAAAAAAAAAGCCTGCTATTTACCAATAAACATTGAGGGCACTCCGATAAGTCTGCTAACAAATAATATAACCGCAGAGGGCCGCAGAGTTTTTTCGCAGAGTTTCGCAAAGTTATAATTATCTGCGAGTTATCTCTGCGGCCCTTAGCGGTTTCTTTGTGTTCTTTGCGGATTAACAATTTTTTAATGGTGATTTGATGAATAAACTACTTTTCGGAGTGGACTCAACAT
>CAIQUS010000150.1 GCA_903875045.1 uncultured Bacteroidales bacterium | reverse complement strand
GTTCAAAAAGAAGGTACTGTTCATCGGTCATCTCTTCCGAAAAGCCGGGGTAGTTAATTTGTTCCATGTGTTGAATGAACATCTCTTCGATGGATTGTTTGCGGGTTTCTTTTGCAAGTGCGGTCATTGTGTGTGGTTTTTGAGGTGAATACTTGAATTTTCTGACCGCGAAGCGTTAAACCGGATCGATTGGATAAAGTCAAGGGTGAGGGTCAGATTCTTTTTTGAATCTGAATTCATGAAACTTAGCCCTTGACAGTTCCAAGTTTGCAGCTCCTCTTCGAGCAGGAAGCCCTGTCGATGTAGGTAGCTTAGTAAGGATTTCAAGTATTATAATGTGCGGTGGGTTTTACTTGCTTTTTAAAAGTAGCCCGGAAATTGTTTTTCTCCTGTCTTATTCTTTGCCGATAATGCCAAATAATTAGCAGGTACCTTGGAGGTACGGGTACAATAAACAGCCGCTTGTTATTGAGAATCGCCGTGATAAAGGCGATGTTTAGGGTCACTACACTATTGAAAGCCGCTCCCAAATTGGAAACAGAAATTCTTGATCCAATACATTTAGGGTTACATAAAAAAAAGGGTTCAGATTTTTATTCTCTGAAACCCTTGTCTTTGTTGGTGGGAGCAACAGGATTCGAACCGCTTCCCGGATGGGCTGATTTTATTGATGTTTCAGAACGGCTATCAAAAACTATGGCAACTATTAAGGCGGATTATTTATGAAAACCAAAATAGTGTGTTCATAAGTTTATCCCTGTAACACTTTGTTTCCGCCTGTATTTCTTTGTCAAATTTATTCAATTTTCCATTTCCCCGGGCAAAAAATCATGCCCCAAACCCCCTTTTTAGGTAATAAATTCAGTCTATGACTATTAACAATGACCCCTCTTTTTTGGACCTCGCCAGCCTCTGAAGTGTTCATAACTTTATTCCTTCCCACTACTTTTCACGCGCTGTTTTTTTCTTCCCGTGTAACCAGTTTACGCCTAATTGATTCCCGACGATTTTATTTTTTCGCAGGTATAATATAGGTATAGTTTAGGTTACTATTTTGCTATATTTCAGTACGTTGTTGATATATATTGTCTGCTCTCTGGCAAACCATTTAATACTTTTGCGCCTCATTTAATCCGTAAAAACTATGAACGAAAAGTCAATGTTAGAAAAGCCGGTGACGGCCAAATACATCTGTAAAATGATTGGAGTAAGTCGACCGG
Organism: uncultured Bacteroidales bacterium; assembly: GCA_903875045.1. Taxonomy (GTDB): domain Bacteria; phylum Bacteroidota; class Bacteroidia; order Bacteroidales; family FEN-979; genus CAIVAT01. Next base: position 3,202 of record CAIQUS010000150.1, on the reverse strand, counting down.
CGCTCCATCGTTGGAGCAAATTGGGAACCATTCGCTCCCATAAAATCGGAGGCAAACTTTTTTTCTTTGAAAGCGAAGTTAACGAAGACCTTCACAAATGTTAAAAACAATAATCCACTATGAAAACAAGAATTTATGAAAGTCAGCAAGGAGTCAGTCGCAGAACTGAAAAAGAAACTGCCACACGGAAGCGCCAGGGTGATCAAATCACGCCTGGAGAAAAAAGATCACACGTTTACCCTACAGTACATTTATCGCTGTCTTAATCCCAAACGACCGGATTTCAACCAATTTATTATTTCTGAGGCAATAAGGTTGGTAAGACAGTATGCGAAAAAGGTGAAGGTAATCCAGAAGGGGCTCACGAAAATCAAGAACGATAAAATATGAAAACATTCTCCTCGATGTCCGTTCCGGATAAAATCCTCACCAGAACATCCTACCTGAAAAACCTGGCCTTTATCAACCAGTGTTTACAGTCGGATAATACCCTCACACCTGAAAAGACGGCCAAATTTAAAACGGATGCTGCCCGCCTTCAGGTACTTCTCGACGTGCTCGATGCTGAACTGCTCAATGAATAATGGAAGGAACCCGAAATGATTCTGCAAATCTCCATAGATGAAGTCCTGAGCCTCGATGTTACCGATGTTATCGGTAAATATGTAAAACTGACCCCAAAGGGCAATAACCACCAGGGTAACTGCCCGTTTCACAAAGAGAAAACCCCGAGTTTTTCCGTCTCCCCGTCAAAAGGCATTTACAAGTGTTTTGGCTGCGGGAAACATGGCAATGCCATCGGTTTCGTGATGGATTACAAGAAAATCGACTTTTTATCGGCGGTGAAAGCCATTGCCGCCGATCACAATATAACCCTCCAGGAAGAACCCCGTTCAAAGGAGGCCTCCATAAAGTTTAATCGAAACGAACAGCTTTATGCTGCAAACAAAATAGCGCTGGATTGGTTTCAGGAAAATCTGAATTCAAAGGAAAATGAATCCGCCCTTGGGTATGTGCTTGGTCGCTGGAACCAGGAGACCATTGCCGACTTTGGGATCGGTTTTGCCCCCGAGAGTTGGGATGGCTTAAAGAATTACGCAACATCCAAAGGTATCACCGAGGATATCCTGCTCGAAACAGGATTGCTGTCGGAGAGCAAAGGCAAACGCTTTGATTACTTCCGTGGCCGGATCATGTTCCCGATCCTTTCTGCTTCCAGCCGTGTGGTTGGGTTCACCGGCAGAAACTTTTCCAGTAATAATGATGCACCTAAGTATTTCAACACCTCTCAAACAGGAATCTACAACAAGGGAAAAACTCTTTATGGTCTTCATATGGCCGCTAAAGAGATCAGGGGAAAAGGATCTGCCTACCTGGTTGAAGGCAATGCCGATGTCATACGTCTTCATCAGATCGGTAAGACCAACTCAGTCGGCACCGGTGGGACCTCATTGACCAGAGATCAGATAGCAGAACTTCAGAAATTAACAGGTTCAATAACACTGATCGGCGACAGTGACAAACCCGGCCAGGCCGCGGTTCTCAAGAACGGTAAAATGATCATTGAAACAGGGATGTTCTGCAATGTAATAGAACTTCCTGGCGGTGAAGGGAAACAAGATCCCGATTCATTCTTCACCGATAGTGATCAGTTCGAGAAGTATGCTGAACATAACACCCAGGATTATATCATCTGGCAGGCAAACTCCCAGCAGGAACGATGCAAGAGCGCTGATGTTAAGTCAAAACTCGTAGATGAATTGTCGTTTCTGATCACCCGTCTCCCTTCGTCTTCACATGAAATTTATACCGAACAACTCGGCAAGCTGATCAGGCCTAAAAAAGCATGGGTGGACAGGATCAAACAGTACATGGCCGATGAACCAAAGGTGGAAAAGAAAGATGCCGGTAACAAAATACCGGATCACATCATCCTTTCCGACTGGGAAAAATATGGTTTTTATGAAGATGGCAATTGTTACTTCTTTAAAACAAAGGATGGTCCAAAGCGTGGTTGCAACTTCACGATGGAACCGCTCTTTCATATTGCCTCCGTTCTCAATTCCAAACGATTGTACAAGATCACCAATGAATTTGGATTCAGTCAGGTGATCGAGCTTCAACAGAAAGATCTTATTTCGCTGAGCAATTTTAAACTCCGGGTGGAAAGCCTCGGTAACTTTTTATTTGAAGGGACTGAATACGATCTCAATAAACTGAAAAGGTATTTGTATGAAAAAACTGAGAGCTGCAAAGAAATATCACAACTAGGTTGGCAGAAAGAAGGATTCTGGGCATGGTGCAACGGAATCTACAATTCCCGTTTTAAAGAAACAGATCGTAACGGTATTGTAAAACACGAAGAAAAAAACTACTACCTGCCTTCATCAAGCGACATTTACAAGGCAGAAGATAGTTTGTTCGTGTCTGAACGCCGCTTTAGGTACAATCCGGGTAAAGTTTCCTTGAACGACTATGCAGTCAAAATGATCAATGTTTATGGTGAAAATGCCATGTTCGGACTCTGCTTTTATTTCGCATCCTTGTTCCGGGATCACATCGCCAAACAGTTCGGGTTCTTCCCGATCCTGAACCTTTTCGGACCAAAGGGAGCAGGGAAGACCGAACTTGCCATCAGCCTTCTTCAATTCTTTGGTCACCAGAGTAAGGGCCCCAACATCACTAACACCACAAAAGCTGCATTGGCGGATCATGTTGCATTGTTCTCCAACGCGTGCTGTCATATTGATGAGTATAAGAACAACCTTGAATATGAGAAAATCGAATTTCTGAAAGGCTTATGGGATGGCACTGGCCGGACCAGGATGAACATGGATAAGGACAAGAAGAAGGAGACCACCCATGTTGATTGTGGTATCATGCTCTCGGGCCAGGAAATGCCAACAGCCGACATTGCATTGTTTTCACGCCTTATTTTCCTTTCCTTCAGCAAGGTAGAATACACTGAAAAAGAGAAACTCGCCTTTAACGAATTGAAGGACTTGGAAAAACTAGGTCTTACCCATATTACCCATGAGCTTCTTCAGCACCGGCAGCATTTCATTAAAGAATTCATTGACAACTATAAGCTGGCTTCTGTTGAACTCAACAAAGCGCTCAACAATGTTGTGATAGAGGATCGTATTTTTCGCAACTGGCTTGTCATTCTTGCTTCCTGCAGGACGTTGAAAGAGTTGATCAC
>CAIQUS010000149.1 GCA_903875045.1 uncultured Bacteroidales bacterium | reverse complement strand
CGCATGGGTTCGGGCCGCTGGTTCCATCGGTGCTGTAAAACTTCACGTTGTCGATGTTCCAGTTGTTGATATCATAAGAATCTGCTCCGCCGGCATGGAAACGAAGTTTGAAAGCCGGGTTGTGGGTAACAGAAGTAATATCAAGCAATTCTGATGTCCATGGAATGCTGCCACCTGCGTTGTCGTAGGATTTCAGCACTGTCCAGGTTGTTCCGTTCCAAAGCTCAACAGCCATCGTGTTAATATTGGTCGTGCCAAAATTATTCAGGAAGATGTCATATTTGAGTTTCATCATCGGGGCATGAACACCTGCCAGGGATTTACTGGTAAGATACTGGTTGTAGTTGGTTACCTGCGGGGTCCAGTTAAACATGGCCGAAGGGGCAGGGTTACCGATACCGGCCGACATCTGCCAGTTGGTACCGCCGGAAACAACCCATTGGTTGGTGGCAAAACTTCCTGATGAGAAATTTTCATCCAATTGATAAACCATGGCCCTCGGCGGGCTCCAGGTGGCTTTCAGACTCTGATTGTTAACTGCGAGATTGGTAGGAGGAGCAGTTTCCTGGAGTAGTACAACGTTGTAGGTTGCATCACCCATGATAGTAACATTCTGGGTATAAACCGGGTAAGTGAAGCGGGTTACCGACATCTGGTAAGCACCCTTCCATACATTGGTGAAATGCACGCAACCTGATGTATCGGTGGTTTTGGTATAATTGGTATCAGGATATGCAGTGTTGACAAGCTTTACCAGGGAGCCGGCTTTTGAGTTGGCTGCACATGTCAAAGAAACACACACATTCACATTGGCAATCCAGCCTTTTCCGATCACGTTCGAGAACGTCGGTGCAGAAGGACGTTGTCCCGGAGGTGAATAGATCGCTTTTACAGCCCAGCGGTAAGCACCATTTGGCAGCGCAGGCCAGCCGTTGTCAACTGTAGTATTAACGCTACCGGTCCAGATGGAAGTCCAGAGGGTTTGATTACCTTCCTGGCCTTGTAAAAGACGCCATACCTGATAGCTCATGGTCAGAGGCTGATAATCAGCAACACCTTCGTAACCGGTAACGGTTGCAACTGGTTTTTCATAGATGAGACCTTCCGGAGCAGAAGCGGTGATGAGCTCCTTGCTGGTTGAAGAATTGTCACCCAAAATCGGGCCACCAACACCCTGGAGGATGGCACGCATCATGAAATTACCTGCGGCAGGAACCCAGGGGGCACCACCGGTGACGAATTTTGAATAACTGCGCAGTTGGGTATTGGTTAAATCAACACCAATGCCGGCTGCGTGAGGAGGTGTACCACCTTGTTTCATCACCAGGTAGAAATCGCCTGAGTTGATGGTGATAGGAGCAGCAAAAGTGAAATCAGCCCAGCCAAAACCGGTCGGGGTCACTTCAACACTGTCAATGGCCGTACCCGGAACACCACCAGCACCATCGGCTTTATAAGCCATCATTTTAAATTTGGTCAGCGGTAGTGCTGTAGAAGGATAATTGGCAGATGTTCCAAGGTTTACTTTACCGCCAATCAGCTTGACAGGCCATCCCAGAGGGGTGAACTTCAACGCATTGAGGTTGTTGGCCGTTGTCCAGATGGCGAAATTATCCTGTGTACCATCATCATAGATCATCTGGTATAATCCCTGGGGAACTCCCCAGTTCAGGTTAACAGCTGTTGGGGTTGTAGGATTGTTCAAAACAGCGGTAAAAGGACCAGGTTGCACAGCGGTTGGTAACAATGCTGCATTCTGGGTAACAGTGGAATTGGGAATCAAAGTTACTGTCCCCGTAAAATCATCATATCCGGTTTTGCTGATGACAATTGGCTGAGTGCCGGAAAATAAAATCTGTGGGGTAAGATAAGTCCCACCTGCAATGGTCATTGTTGTGACCGCATTGGCGCCGGAACCAACTGTAACGATAGCTCCAACGATCGGTGCTCCGTTGGAAGCATCAGTAACTGTACCGCCTACCAAGATGGGGGCTGAAGGAACCATCGCAAAATTGCGGGTCGTTGTCCCTCCAAGGGTCATTGTAACGGATTGGTTTTGGGAAAGGTATCCTGTTGCAGTACAAGTTGCTGTTTGTACTCCTACAGGAACATTTAAAATGGTATAAGATCCATTAGCCGCAGAGGTTGCATTCAGCGCTCCCACGGATACAATTGCACCGGCTATCGGCGCACTGGTAGTTGAATTGGTGACAATTCCGGTTAAGGTTCCACCGGCAGGACCAACAGGAAGGCTATTATTCCATGTGGCTAAAACCTCGGCATCTGGTAACGCACGATTGTAAAGTCTGAACTCATCCATGAGAGTACCGGCATTGATGCAGTTGCTGGAACTATAACCTCCGACAGTGAATGGACCTGCGCCTGAAAATGCGACAGCAGCTTGTGCGACCGTATTTGACAAAACACCATTTTTAAAAACTTTTACCGCTGAACCGGTATATACAAGGTGGATAACTATAGGCGTAGATGGTATCGAATTGATCGGAACATCGGTCAGACCTGTACCACGTAAAAGAAGACCTCCGGCAGGCGCGACTCCACCGGTAAAGCATCTGAAAGTTCCGGCGGTAGCGTCTCCGAAATAGTAAAAAGTAGTTGAGGAGGTTGCAGGAAAATTGTTGAGCCAGAATGAGATCGTCCATCCTGTGTTGGGCAAACTAGTTGCCCAGCCTGTATTCAGCCTGTTGGTCGTAGATGCTAATCCGTTACCAATCAGGGCTGTGCCAAACTGACCTACGCCACCAACCGTCAATCCTTGCAGGACTGCCGGATTCGTGCCAACTGGTGCTGAAGCACTGTTTGTCTGATTACCTGCCGCATCAAACTTGAAATACATCCACTCCGGGACGTTTTGAGCAAGCAAAACACCTGACATCAATACCAAAAGGAATACAACGATCCCCTTTGATAAGGTTCGAAAAGTAATTGTTTTTTCCATGGGTTATTGTATTGGTTAATAATGAATAAAAAATATGAAGGGTATATAAATAACAAAAAAAACACCTTAATCATTCGCAACAAGATAGTTAGCCGAGTGAAAATAGTATGACAAAGTAAACCCTGATATTGGCTGTAAAAGTATATATAATTTCCGATCAATTTTAAAAAACTTCAAAAAATATTAAATGAAGAGAATCAGCCCAACCCTTTCCTCAGGGAGAGGGCTCTCCCCTTCTCCTTCAGGAGAAGGGGCCGGGGGTTGAGGTGCTTTTCCCTGGAAGCGGCCGGGGGTTGAGGTGCTTGGAGTACCAGTAACGCAAAAGGGCCGGCCAACGGCCAGCCCTTTTGAGGAATCGTTGTAGAGACGCACCATGGTGCGTCTCTACATGGGGTGTCTGTACAAATTAGTGTGTCACCGTGATCTTCACCGTGCGGATCCCTTCGGTGGTCGAAACCTTGACGAAGTATACGCCGGCCTTGAAGGTCGTTACATTGATTTTCGCGGTTTTTGCATCAACATTGCTCATGGTATAAACCGTTTGGCCTACAAAATTCAAAACATCAATGCCCGTGATGGTGTAATCGCTCTTCATGTTCACAACCTCGGTAGCCGGGTTCGGGTAAATCATGATCTGACCATTGGTCAGCTCATTCATCCCTACTGCAGGGAATTGTACTGTAACCGTATCAGTTGAAGGCTCGCACAGAATCTGATTATCTGCTGAGTTCTTGTACAATACCGTTACATAGTATTTAAACGTCCCGCTTACGAGTGTTGAAGGATAAACATCAACATAAGTGGTAGCCGAAAGTGGAGTAGCATTCAACTTATTGTATGGTGCAACGCCAGAGGCTGCTGTACGGTAAACATTGTACCCTACCACAACACTGCTGTCTGATTCGCTGGTATTGTCGGTAAGTGCACTCTGATTGGTGATCAGGTAGCCAGTGGTGTTTTTATTGCTTGTGGCAACTCTTGTATTGACCAATGATTGAAGTTCATTCACATAAACTTTCCTTGGCTGTACAAGTTCCATTTTATCACCTGCCGGGATTTCGATCCACAGATTCTGCAAGAAGTCACCGATGGCAGAAGGTGCAAAGCCTGAATAGTTTGGCAATGGACCAAACATTGAAACGCCATCAGGACCAACATTGTCGGATGAGAAACATGGATAGGCATCCGTGGGTGAATTACTCAGCGGCTCAAGCATG
>CAIQUS010000148.1 GCA_903875045.1 uncultured Bacteroidales bacterium | reverse complement strand
GGAATAAAAATATCGGATGAAGACTTGAACAAAATCAATTTGCAAAAAGATGAATTTCACGGGGAATGGAACTATACTATCAAACCAGATATTGGAAACCTTATTTCGTAACAGATACTAAAGCAATAATGCCCTGGTAATCCAACATATCGGTTATATATCGCTTACCGTCACTTGCTAAAAGTTTCAGTTGGGTATTGACACTAACCAACTCGCTGTTTTCTTTTTTCAATTTGGCTTTAAGATATTTCCAATAGTTGCTGTCTGCGGTGTCGCGTGAAAATGACCGCCAACGGTTGGTGTAAGCTGTAGAAAAAGTCGAAAAATACAAATCTTTTACAAACAGTCCTCAACAAGTATTATAGGGCGGCCTACTCGATTAGCGGCAGGCATGCTGTTTCACCTTGATTTATTTATTTTTCAACAGAGCCATATCCTAGAAACATCCATCCCCAAAAGTATTCTTCTATATAAAAGTTGTGCAGTTTTTTTTCTAATATTTTCCATGGTTCAGGATTAAGCCTTGGTGTTGAGGATGAAAGTTTATTAATGGCAAGTTGAAGAAGTCCATTTAAAATCCATCCAAAGCGTCTAGTGGAGATTTTAGCTCCAAATATCACAACTCTTGAATTGATTTTTAAATGAGGAAATATATTTGACAGAGCTTGCTCCGATGCATAAACATCCGGAGCAGCAAACATTAGCAGACCATCAAAGGAGCCGAATAAATCAACGGAATGAGCCGCGCCTTCTAGCACATGAATATTTTTCCAATTATTCTTTTTTATACGCATTTTTGTATTTCTAATTGTTTGTGGGCTGATGTCAACACCAACTATTTCACCTGTCTCTCCGATACTCTTTATCAAATAAGGAAAACTTCCACCTGAGCCACAGCCGGCATCCAGAACACGATTTCCCCTTTTTAAATTTAGCAGCATTATAGCTTTTTGTCGAACAGGTTTGATAAAGCCAAAATCAAAATCAGGGAAGGGTCTTATCAGACGAACGAGGATTCTAACGTAAAGAGGCTCATTAGGTTTTGTTTTCAAATCTCTCTTGATCATTTTCGATTTATCCTCTCGATATATTTTAGTCATTGATTCATGCAATTCTATTGTCGAATTGCTTGCCGCACACTTGTTGTAAGCTGTAGAAAAAGTTTAAATATACAATTAAACTTTTCCTGGCTAACAACGAATGTGTAATTTTCCAGAGGGTGAAAGTCCCTTATACGTTGGGATACGACATGAAAGTATTATCAAGCCGCAAGGTGGTTTACTATAGAGTTTGCACTGAATTGCGAAGCAATCACGAACACCAATATTGATCTCTGCCGGAAATGATATTGAAGCTTAGCAACGCCATTGCCGGGCATATAACGCAGGGATGACGATATCCCATCATTATTTTTTTACCAATTTTATCATTTTAGAGGAAGCGCCGTTGATCAACCGGACAATGTACAATCCGGCAGGGTAACCTTCGAGGTTCAGAGGAATGGTTTTTCCTGTGATGTTAAACAGTTCCTGTATTTTTTTCCCGCGGCTATCGTACAATATGACCTGATACCTGTCGAATGAACCCATTGAAATAGATAGGTTTGTCACACCCGATGTCGGGTTTGGGCCAGCGAAAATCTGAGGTGTATTGATCTCACCCTGTGATTCCTTGCCCATCCCGTTATCAGGCATATCGGAAGGAGGTGAACAATTCAGTGGCAGAATGGCCACTTTGACATGACTGCCGGATTTGAACATAGTGCCGGGTTTCATTATCATCCTGTTTTCTGCTTTGAAAGACACCTCAGTGCCGGCCATGATCATAAAAGGCCCCGGAGGCAGAAGTTCATTTACATTGCTTCCTGTAAAAATTGTATCCCCGGCAAAATACGCGCTGTCAGCCTGCATGATATTCTGCAAATACAATGGAACACCATTGGAAACCGGCTCCACTTCAATGATCTGATAGGCAGTGTCAGAACAACCCTGAAGCCAGGGAAGATGATATCCCACTTCGAAGAATCCGGCTCCGGCGGCTGATACATTAAAACTCTGCCCGGTAACATAGTTTCCAGTGTAGGCTCCTCCGAAAGGATACCCTTCTTGCAGAAAATAGCTTCCGGTATTGCTGCAAATCACCGGGAAACTGGTCATCGATACCGGTGTAGTGGGATAAATGGTCACGGCTGCCGTGTCTTCAAGGAAAAACCCGAGTCCGTCGGCAACAAATACCCAATATAGGCCACTGGTTTTTACCTTCAGAGAATTGTTGTTGGTATTGTTGTTCCAAAGATAGTAGAACATTCCGGATGTGGCATTTAGTGTTGTTGAATCGCATCCTGTTACATTCGGTTGCAGCCCTGAAACAAGATCGGGATAAGCATAGAGGGTGTCGTAATGAATAAAAGTACAAGACCCACAATCTGTAATGGTCATCGTGGTGATATACATTCCCGGGGTTGCATATTCATGCAGGAATTGAAGTGTGTCGGTAATGATGGTTCCGTCGCCCAGATTGAAGGAAAATGTGCTGCACGGCAACTCTTCATTGATCCCGCCTTTAAACAGAAATGTATTTCTGTCGCCCGTTCCGTAACCAAATGCGGGCTGTGTAGAAAAGTAGCCCCTGGTTTTATTGCAGGGAGGTACGGTCGAAACGACAATATCTTCGGAATAGGTCCAGGTACAGGCAGGGGAGAGGCTGTCGTTCACCACCAGCTCAATCAGGTAATTGCCATTCTCGGGAAACACCCAGCGTAATGAATCACTTAAATAACCCTCTCTGTTTAAAATATTCTTAACGGGAATGGAGTCGATTTTCCAGATAATCCGGTAATTCCCAGGACCTGTTATGGAAGAAACGAACAATCCTGAATCAGCCGAAAAAGTATGACTTAACTGGATGATTGGCGCTGCCTGTACTTGAATAATTTCAACATGGCTGACTGAACAACCTGCGATGCTGGTATCTGTAGCTGTGCAGCTGACGGTATACTGTCCCGGTAGGGGAAACAAATGACTGACCGCTGATGATAAAGTGTCCAGAATGGTGCCATCGCCAAAATTCCAGGTCATTCTGCAATTTTCAAGTGCATTATCTGTATTAATAAAATGGAAGGTGTTGCATGCCCCGGTCCCCTGTACTGGTTCAAAAGTGAAATCAGCATTGGCAAGACAAGGCGGCTGCTGGACTGTCAGAATCAATGTGTCTCTTTTGACACATCCTCCTTCGTGTATGGCCTGACAGATGACATTATAATTTCCGGGATTGAAATAGGAACCAATAATCCTGTCCACCCGACCTGATGTTTGTACCGGAGTCCAGAAGTAAAACTGATAACCATCCGTTGCGATCAGATCAATCATTCCGGTTGTTAGCAGGGTTGTATCAGAACCGATCGAAAAGTTAAGACTGTCGCAATCAATGATCGAGAAAGGAGCGCTGAAATCGGACACCTCAGGCATCGTATTGCATTTCACCCTGATGGTGTAGTTGTCGCCTTGCGGCAGATCTGCAAACAAGATGTTAATTGCCCAAAGGTAATATCCTCCCAGGCGACTGTTGTGGATCTGCCTGATGGAGTCTCCATTTCTGAAGAGATCTATCCGAAATAGTTCTCCATTGTTGAAATTGTTATTCCATTCGATGGGATATGATGATTCTTTCGCCAGAATATTCCCGGCTTCCGGATTGACAACATCGATAAAATAGGGGAAATAGATATGAAAATGGTTGGATTGCGCCATTAGCGCCGGTGTTCCCACCCGGGAAATTACAATTTTATACCAGATCTCCGTAGGAAAATCTGTAGGGATAGTCCAGTTGTAGGATCCATCACTTTCGGTGGAGCTTACAATGGTGTGGTATAAGGTGTCGCCGGTGAGCGCAGTGTCAGCGTGCATCAGTTCAATCTTAACTGGTTCAGATATGTTGTCTGTCCATGTAATCGTGGTGGTCTTCCCCATCCTGAATCCTGCAGTGGTGGTATAATTTATATAGTCGGCATTCCGGATGATGAATTTTTCGCTGAAGTCAAATGTTGTACCGGAAGAGACTTTAATCTGGTAATCCTTGCCGGAGGTTAAATTGGTTGGCAATGTCCACAGATGGCTGTTTACATTATAAAAAGAGCCGATCGTCTGCACATAAGCATCGTTCTTGTAGATTTGGAGCAGGAAATTCCCGGTCATATTGTCATCCCAGGTGATATAGTGCTGGGTTCCCATTTTCCATGCAGAGTCGGCGGTGGGAGAGATCACCGTGATGAAATTCCCGATCGTGCTGTAGATCTCAAAGGGGTCTGAGTTGTCGTATATCAGAGTGCTAGATGTACTCTCAATCAATATATTGTAGTTTGTTGCAGGAACCTGGTTTAACGGGATGGTCCAGGTAAATGAACCGTCAGAAGGTGTTGAAGCTGCCAGGGTGTCCTGTATCCCGATGGATGGTTTCCTGAGTATGATCCTCACATTGCCGCTGAGGTTGTCGTTCCAGGTGATGGTATGCGCAGTGCCCGCCTGCCATTGGGATGTGCTTGTTGGTGAGGTAACTACAATAAATTCCCCCTGCGTGATTTCAAAATCAGCAGTAGCATCCTGCACCAATGTGCCATACTCGAGGGATCTGATAAGTACGTAATATTGAGTTCCGGGGGTCAGGGTTGGGGGAATATTCCAGATGTAGGTTCCATCACTTTCGGTGCTGGCAGAGATTACCTGGTTCATGAGGCTGTTGGTACGGTTGTACAACAGGATCTCCACAAACCCGGGTAAATTGTCTGACCAGGTGATGGTTTGGGTGGTTGCCGTGGCCCAATGTGTTGTCGAATTGGGTATACTGACAGCAATCACAGGTGGATCTGTTAATTCAAAAGCATCTGAAATACCTGTTGCCTGTTCATAAGAAACGCTCGATACCTCAATTTTATATTGATGAAATGAGTTGAGTGAAAGAGCTGGTGTCCAGGAGTACCCTGTGGAGGTCCATGATACATTATTGGCGATTGTAGTCGTGGTATTGGGCGTTACGGTAAGGTCGATCAGCTTGAGGTCGAACAGGGTTCCGGCGTTGGTTGTCCACTTGATCTTATGCAACATGCCTTTTTGCCATTGCGACCATCCATCCGGTGCTGTGACATCCACATACCTGTGCACTGATATGATGAAAAAACTGCTGTAAACGGAAACAGTTTCATCCCCGGTTTTTGTGATTCTGATTTTATAATCCAGTGCGGCGGTGAGGTCGTCGGGAACAACCCAGTCGAAAGATCCGTCGCTGGGCGTATTGAGGGCGATGGACCGGATGAACGACGCTCCCTTGTAAAGTTTAATGTCCACATTTTCAGATATGTTATCCTGCCATCTGATCAGATGACTGGTGGTCATTTCCCAATTGGCGGCGTTGGCCGGTGCGATCATGGTGATTTTTGCCTTGATGGTAAAACAGCTTACACCTGTATTCACCTGGGGATTGCCAACCCCCTCAATTGTCAGTGCATAAAAATTTCCCGGTTCAAAATCAACCGGAATTGGCCAGTCAAAAATCCCGTCATTTGGAGTGGATGCTGCAATTACGAGGGTGTCAGTAATCCCATAATTGTATAGTTGAAAAATCTTGATTTTCACATTTCCAGGGTAGTTGCTGGACCAACGTATGTCCATGATATTTCCGGGAACATACTGTACGTTTGCTATAGGCTGGGTAATGCTGAGGGTCGCCGGTGGTGTAATTGTAAAATGTTCGCTGTAAATTCTTTCATACGGAAAATCTGTTCTTTCCAGTTCAAGGTAGAATTTTCCCTGGAGATTGGATGGCACCATCCAGTTGAAACTTGTTCCAACATAATTGGTGAATACTGAATCCGACATACCTGTCCCATAGCTGGATATTCTCATATATCTCATTCGATAGGTGCCGCTTGAGTTTGGATTGGTATTCCACTCAATCAGGTTTGACATATTGGATTGAAAGACTGTCGATGCCACGGGCGTCGCAAATTGAATATGTTCTCCCTGTGAAATCTTGATTGGCACTGATGCAGAATGGTATTTGTATTTGCCATAAGCAACAACACGGATATATTCATACAGGGTATCGTTGTCGTGGGATCTCAGCATAAATGTAAATGTGTTCAGTCCTGGGTTGTTAGGTATGCCACGAATGGTATCCGTATAGCATCCGTCTTCCCAATTGTACGACTGACCTTCCAGACCTAAGACAGAGATAATGATCATGGCACTGTCCATTTCACCTGCCTTTGCAATGCTGGTCCACTTAACCGTAAGTCCTGTTTTGGATGGGTGAACTGAATTACTTACAGGAGAAGTAAGGGTCACTTTTCCGGGGAGCGCCAATTCGTGGATATAACCTTGCTCATAATTATATGGTCCGTTACTGCCGGGAGGATCACAACTCCAGATCGAGAACCACATGTCATCATAAAGTCCTTCCCAGCCCCAGTTAATGTGAAATGCAGGGTAATGGTGATTGTTATTTTCGGCGTTTTTCCAGCCATCCATGACGAAGATATGCCAGTCAGAGATATTCCATTCCTGCCTGCCCTGAAAAATAACCGGGAAACCACCACGCAATTCGTCGATTATTTTATCCTCAGCGGCGGACACATCCCATTTTTCATCAAGTTCGTCATACCTGGCTGTCGGAAAATCGAAACTATATCGCATGGCGTTGTCTATAAAAGAAGGCACGGTTGCACTTCCGAGGCAAGAATAGACTGTTCCTGCATGTTCGCCGCAATCCCTGATCAGGTTGGCCACATCATTGTTTGTTGCATAAACAATATCCGGCATGTTTGACCAGTTGTATTTCTCCGGATACTGATGGTATTGCATTACCTGCGCCATCGCTACGGGGCCGCATCCTGCATAGGCATGCCCATTGTCGCAGGCTGGTCCGTGGTATGGGCATTTCTGGTTGTAATATCCACCCTGGCCCCACTGCGCGGTAAGCAATGGACTTACCTCCCACGCGTTGTACCTGAACGCGGCATTGTTGAAATTGAGCGTATCCAAATTCATCCATTCCTTTTGCTCAACTGGTGCATCCGACAGGATGCTACCTTCCCGGATGGATCTTAAAACCATCCGCTCTGCGGAACGCAGCATGAAATTCATCGGAGGAGGGATGGTTGCTGTGTCAAACACATTTTTCGAAGACATGGCAATAAAGGGCCTGGCGAAGGTGCTCCCGGGGATGATCACGAATCCGGGTCGGTTACTGAACGCAACAACATAGTATGTCACTGTGTCGCCCAGTGATTTCGTCATTTTAATGAAGGGTTGTAATGCGTTAAATGACTTTGAATCAAGCTTTTCCATTAATGCAAACTGTTTTGTTGCCACCCGAAGGGCAAGGGCTTCCTCAACCTTGTTATCGGCCGCAAGTGAGCAGATCGACAGCATAACCATCATCGGCAGAATTAATAATAAGTGCTTCATGTTTCCTGTGTTTAAGTTATTCATTGAATAATCCGGTTTCTCCTATATAACACTTTTTAACTATTTGAATTTCAATACCATTAATTTGTAAAATTCATGCCACTTGCCTTAAACGGGCTAATTGTTTTTCAAGTTTTTTAATTTTTTCCTCTTTAAATTTTTCTTGATTGTCAATCATC
>CAIQUS010000147.1 GCA_903875045.1 uncultured Bacteroidales bacterium | reverse complement strand
TCTCCTATATAACACTTTTTAACTATTTGAATTTCAATACCATTAATTTGTAAAATTCATGCCACTTGCCTTAAACGGGCTAATTGTTTTTCAAGTTTTTTAATTTTTTCCTCTTTAAATTTTTCTTGATTGTCAATCATCATTCCCGGATTATATGCGGTTTTTTTCACCAACATGGTGTAAATGATTCTCGATAGTTTATGCGCAGTAGTTAAAGCTGCGCCTCTTCCTCCCAGCCTCGCTCGCATTCTGCGATAATAATCGCCAATTGGAGTTTTGTTGGTTGATAAACAGGAGGCTGCTTGTCTTAAATATTGTCCTGCCTTATTGTTTTTCTTCATCATTTTACTGCTGATGATCTTTCCTCCGGTGATTTTTGTGTTTGGAGTCAGATTGAGCCAAGCTGCAAATTGTTTACCGCTATTCCATTTACTCATATCTACGCCTACTTCTGAAATAAATCCCAAGGCCGTTACCTCACTTATCCCTGGTACCATACACAAATCCACTCCAGCTATTGCATTCAATAAAGGAGAAATTGCAAAATCAAATTGATTTCTTTTGGATTTCGCTTTTTTTTTAAGCATTTCTTCCAGACTTGTAATGTCTCCTTCTTTTATTATCGCAACTTGCTTTAATAATTGCTGTTTAATTTTTTCTTCACAATTCTTGATCTGCTTTTGATGAAATTCGTAATTTTCAACAGCCTGTTCTAACATGAATAAATATTCCTCTTTCCATATCCCTTGCAATGACTTGATTATTTCCTCTTGGGAAGCCTTAATTCTTGGGTCGCACAGGGTGGCCAAAATTTGAGGATCTTTTTCCCCTGCGAGAATCGCTTTCACCATTTCCATCCCTGTTTTACCTAGTATATCGCTTATAACAGTGTGAATTTTAATATTCATGAGCTCAAGTGCTTTTTGCATTCGTCTAACTGCATCTGTGCCCAATATGATTAAATTTTTTCGCTGGCGGGTGTAATTCCTTAGCAAACGAATTTCATTGTCTGGTTGAAAACTTTTCTGCAACAGACCACAAGTATGAAGCTTTTGAATCCATATAGAATCTGTGTCATCTTTCTTTCGCCCTGTAACATTTTTTACGTGCTTTGCATTGACTAAGTAGGGTTCTATTCCTGCCTCCTCAAGCATGATGTAAAGGGGCAACCAGTACACACCCGTACTTTCCATGGCTGCGGTGGTAATTCCATTGCTTTTCAAATAATCCACGATTTCGTTTAAATCGCATGTAAATGCCGAAGTGGTTTTTACTTCGTGCCCACCATTACCATCGTTGATGGCAATACAATGGAGAGTGTCTCCAATATCAATTCCTGCTGCAAAATGGTTAAACACAGGCAACCCACTTCCCATTTTAATTACTCCTTTGTTTACTTTTTCTTTTTTCATAACTTTGCTTTTGCTTATTGATTTACTTAAAAGTAAAAGCAATACATAAGGGTACTTATATTCTGAAATTGATCTCCTATACGGTGTTTAAGCATTACTTAACAGCCAATTGAAATTTCAAGAAGTACCCCGAACCAAACTATTTGCAGGAATGTGACTTCCAAGAATAAACAGGTTTCTTATGTGTTGCTTTTTTTCAAAGTTATCTGTTTTGAGGTTGGAGTTCACCACTCCCGAAGACTATTTGCGGGGTTTACCTCCCGTAGTTGCATTTTTTGTCATTGCCATGATAATTTTCCTCAAGGCAACATTCTCATCCTTTTTAATCTTAACCAATTCTTTTGCTTCTTTCTGAAGTTTTTCCTGTTTTGCGTCCATGGGTCATCAAAGTAAATGATGTGGCAAGATTACAGCCGGAAAAGAGTTTTACCAAATATTCGTATGATACAATAGTGATACAATGACCGGAAATGGTGGTCACATTATTGATACAGAAACATTAAGTACTTGAATATCAGCGAGTATCTACAGTTTGATCAGGAAGTTGACCAGGTTCTCATCGCTGTTGGCAAGGTTCATCTTCTTCCTCAAACGGGTCCTTGCGACATTGATGCTGTGAATGCTCTGCCGGGTAATGGCTGAGATATCTTTGGTTGTCATATTCAAACGGAGGAAAGCACAAAGTTTAATTTCATTCGGAGTCAGATCGGGAAAGTCAACGGTCAGGCGATCATAGAAGTCTTTATGAACCTGTGTAAACCTGACTTCAAATTCTTTCCAGCTTTTATCCCGTTCCAGGGTTTTGATGTTTTGAAGAACCGTTTCCAGCACGTCAACAGATTGGCCGGTTCGTAAAGCTTGTTCAATGGTTTCAATAACCTCTGTGGTTGCCTCATTGTTTCGGATAATTGCCAGTGCATTGTAGGTGAGTTCTCTGTTTTTCACCTCCATCTCTTCTGTTAAAAATGCGGCATTTTTTTCTGCAATCTCCTTCGACTGCCTGGCGTTTCTTGCCCTGAGACGGAGAATAAAAATGATAGACAGGAGGATAAAAACAAGGCTGGCAGAGAGGATTGCTGAGAGCAGGTAGATCTTTTTTTTCAAATTTGCGTCATTCCGGAGTAGCTCATTTTCGATTTGCATTTTTTCATTTTCGAACCGGGCCTGGAATTCAGCCAGTTTGTTGTCACTTTCCTTCGAAAAAACAGAATCTTTCAATGGCTGGTACTGCTTATACGCAACCAACGCTTTTCCCGATTCCCCTGTTTGTTCATATATTTCGTATAACGTTTTCAGATTGCTGATCTGCAAAGGTTTCAGATTGTTTTTTATGGCATGTTCCTGACTAAGCAGGAGATGTTCCACCGCCAAGGTTCTGTTGTTCTTTGCCAGGTAATACTTTCCAAAGCTGTTTTGAATGCGTGCAAGTTCATCAGTGAGATCTGTTTTTGAGAGTATTGCCAGCGCCTGCTGAAGGTATGAATAGCACTGATCAAACTGAGCCATGGCCAGGTAAGTTGCGCCAATGTATGCAAGCCGTTTGCCAACTTTTTCATTGTCCCCCAAAGCCCTTTCAAGTTCAAGGGCCTGTTGGAAATACCTCAACGCTTCCGGATATTTTTCCCATGCTTTGTAAACCGTGCCAAGGTTGTTCAAACGGATGGCGATCTTTGCCTTATTCCCTGCCAATCGTTCAATCTCAAGCGCTTCAAGATAATATTGGGTCGCCTGCGGGTATTTGGCGGATAATTCATAAACCTTCCCGATATTATTCAGATCGGTCGAAAACTGATCCCTGCGATTGGCTTTCCGGTCAATATCCATGGCTTTTTGAAAATGGGTGATAGCCTTGCCATAATCGCCCCATTCCACATAAATAGTCGCAATGTTCGAATAATTGTTTGCAGCTTCTTCCGTATAATTGATTTTTATGGCCAGGTCCCGGCCCTTTTCGAAATACTTCAATGCTTTTTCATACTGATTCAGCATCAGATAACAATAGCCGATATCCCCCATCCTGTCGATATAGTTCTTTGAGTCTGTGCCGGCATCCATCATCTCCACGTCAGCCGATTGTTGATAAAAGCGAATGGCTTCCTGAACGTTGTCCATATTCAGTGAACTTTCTGCAAGGTTGTATAGTGCCATTGCCTCTTCTTGGGGATACTTCAACGAACGGGAGATTGAAAGCGCTTCCGTTGCAAAAGCAATTGCTTTGGCAGGGTAATCCGCAGAATACCCTTGGGATAGCTCATTGAGTACCTGCGCCTTTTCAATACCACTCTTTCCCGGGAGCAAACGGGCAAGACTATCCAGGTTGATGGCATAAAGTCCGGGGTTTAATGTCAAAAAAGCTGTGCTGATCAGGAAGAACCTCCACTGGGGGAAAAGGAGTGAGATGAGTTTATGCATCACAGGGTAGAATAAAAAAGGGTATATCTTGCTTTTATCGGGTCAGATTCATCCGATAAATTTGACAATGTAATATCCCGCCATACTGACCATTGCTGTAAGGCATGCTCCCCACGTGAGGTCAATGAACACAATGCTCAACGGAAAACCTTTCAGGGTTGCATAATTTGTCAGATCATAGGTGGCATAGGCGATAAACCCAAAGATGGCACCCAGAACAATTGCCCTTGCCAGAGATTGCTTCTCAACTGCCGGCGTGATGACAAAGATGAATATCCCAATGATGAATATCAGGTAAAAAATGATGGCGGCACTCCAGTTAACCGTGTCGCTGAGCAGGGCACCAAGATATTTCCGGTAGAGATTCTTCGCTACAAAGCCTAGCCAGACCATATCGATGGCGAAAAATACAAGGGTGGTTAAAAGGTAACTGATAATAATTTTTGGAAATGTCATAACCTTGGGGTTTTGTCGCAGGAGTTTAACGTTAAAAACCGGAAACTTTACAAATTAAACCAAAATAATTGAAGCCGCTCCGGGGCTACCCTTTTTCAGTATGTTTGTTCAATGTGGCTTTAAGTATGATTGCAAATATAAATTAAAAGCCAGTATTTTACCCTAAAATCATTCAATTTTTTATATGTAATGCTCAAATGTTGAAAATCTATTCAAAGGGATCTTTTCTATTTCCATACGCCCGGAATCCTGAAGATTATTTAGTCGGTTAAAGATATTGCCATTTTCCCTGATTGTGAAAATTCACCTGCCTGAAGTCTGTAATAATATATTCCATGCGATAATCCTGTTACATCAAAGGTTACCGTGTGGTCGCCTGCCTCTTTTTTCTCACATACCACTTTGCAAACCTCGGCCCCATGTAAATTATAAACTGTCAGGTTTACTAAACCTTCCGTTGGAGTAGAAAATCTGATTGTTGTTAACCGATTGCAGGGATTCGGATAGTTTTGCCCCAGGTAATAACCGTGTGCACGGTATTCGCCGGGCTCCGTTATCGAAACGTTGCCCATGGTGAATGAGCCGGATGTAACAGGGCTGCCAATGTAAGCAGCATCCACCGTGCTGAGTGTCCACGAATAAAGGGAGCCGTTTAGAAGCCCGGTGAATAGCCATTCAGTGACAGCACTGACATTACCAGGCTCCGGTTTGCGTCCGGGAAGTGAAATCGGGACATTGTTGTGAAAGAGTTTCAAATCGTAAGTGAGTGCATGGCTTGGTGTGTGGTCGTCGATACCAGGCATCCACGACAGGATAACTGCACTCTCTGATACCTGGGTAACAGATAACCCGGTCGGAATGGCTGGCGCCAGGTTCTCTCCGGAGGCATCGTTGCGGTAAAGGTGCATCCGGGCCTCAACCAGACCATTTCCCGCAGGAACAAAATACTCACCTGCAATGAAATAATCAAGATCGCCATCGATATCAATGTCGAGCCATGAAAATGTGCCGGCACGGTCGCCACTTGCATGGGGTGCGGGCAGTTGATTGCCGGAATCGGTAAAGACACCGTTGTCATTCGAATAAATTCTCGCCCTCCCTTCAATCTCAATACCAGAATTGTAATTTCCGGCAAGCAGGATATCCATATCACCATCAGAGTCGTAGTCCGCCCAGGTAGCCGCAGTGAAGTCAAACCATCCCTCTCCTGAGGGATTTGGAATGACTTCCAAAGGAACATAATTCACACTGTCGTTGCGGTAAATACGCAGTGACATAGGTGTCAGAGAGCCATTCACTTCCTTAAGATTTCCTGCAACCAGGATGTCCATATCACCATCTCCGTCATAATCGCCCCATTGTGCTTCACCATGTTCAATAGATGTTGAACTCAGTATATTCTCTTCAGCAAATACCCCATTGCCATCATTTCTGTAGCGATGTATGAAACCAGCGTCATAAATTGGCGCAATGTTCACAAGCAACAGGTCCAGGTCTCCGTCATCATCAAAATCAGCCCAGGAACTTTGAGCGTGCATGGTGGGTGCGAAAACTGAATCAAATTCAGTAAATATCCATCCTCCGGTTCCGTTCGGTCCGTCATTTCGCATCAGGGCAGTTTGATAAGCAGAGGTGCCGAAATTATAAACGGAAGGTATCAACAGGTCCAGGTCGCCATCATTGTCATAATCTGCCCAGCTGATTGATCGTAGATTAAAATAAGCCTGGCTGTTGTCCTCCCAATACCCAGGCAAATCAGTGTCGGTTAATACAATAGTTCCACTGTCATTTCTGTAAATCACAGTCTTCCCATCCGTTCCGACCACAAGATCCAGATCACCATCGCCATCAGCATCACCCCAGGCCATATCAGATGCTCCAGCAGTAAGTGTTCCAAGGGGTATACTGAAATAGGTGAACTTCCATTTGTCAGGAACTTCAAGGCTGTCATTGCGCATTAGAATCAGTTTATCCTCAGCACCCACATTGTAAACAACATAGTAACCAAGAACAGCGATATCGAGATCGCCATCGTTGTCATAATCAGCCGAGGAAGTTGCGACGACCCAAAAATCTTCAGCAGGTGGAGTTGTAAACAGAGAATCGGTTGGTGAAATTTCCGTAAAAGCGCCGAAGGTTGAATCAGGGTGGGCTGTTCTTGAATCAATATTGTTAGGGAAGTTAAACGGGACTAATAATTTTGTATTCTGCTGACTGATGGCAGAAAGAGCATAAAGTCCGAACATGATTATCAAACTGAATATCTTTGTTTTCATAAACTCCTCCTCAAAATAATACTAAATGTTTGTACTTCCCTTCGTGCGTTATAATTATTTAGACTGATTACAAACAAAAGTAATGCTATTTCTCGGAAATCAACATCTTTATATGTTAAAGAATGTTAATCCTGGGCCGTAAAGTTTTTTTGCAAAGTTTTACATGGATATTGGAACGATCCTGTTGCTTTTTCGGCTTTCCTCGGCGGCAAAACCCATCAAATGGCTTTCAATCGACTGGTCGATGGTAGAGGTCAGATACTTCGGATCCTGATTGGCAACGGCCATTACAAAATCGCGCATCAGAAACCAGTCGCCACCCCCGTGACCGCTGTTCTTATAGCTTTCAACATCCTCCGCCTTTGGAATGAGGGTAATGCTTTTGCCGGTCCTGAAATCGGTCACGGTCAGGTCATCCATATCGCCCACCATGTCGCCCATCGATCCCATGATCCGCGTCCTGCGGCCACTGTATGATGTATGGGCCTCCATGGAGAAACTTGCCGTGATCTGATCGTCGAACTGGATGGAGGTAATATAATGGTCGGGCTGGTCATTCTCCATTTTGTAAACGCAACGGCCATAATTGGTTGTGCGCAGATACTCCAGAATGGCATCACCCTGTTTTTCCTTTTCCTCCGGCAGGTCAAAAACATACAGCCAACCTCGCTCCCGATAGTAAATCTTCATGGCCGAATAGGGGCATGCTGCCTCAATGGCACAACCATCCATGCACCGGCCGGTACTATCTTCCGGGGCGTTTTCTTTCCGAAACCACTTCAAACCGCCCATGGCCACGATGCTTTTGCTTTTTTTTCCGGTCATCCACCGCAGGATATCGAGGTCATGGCAGCTCTTTGCCAGGATGATCGGGGTGGTAGCTTTTGAATCATGCCAGTTTCCGCGGACATAAGAATGCGACATGTGAATATGTTCAATGGGTTCAATATGTTGCATGCTGATAAGTTCACCAATCGCACCCTCATCGATCAGTTTTTTCATTTTGATGAAATAGGGCGAATACCGGAGAACATGACAAACGGCCACGATCCGGCCGGTTTTACGAGTCATGGCAAGAATGTCGCGGCATTGCTGCGCGGTTTGAGCCATGGGTTTCTCCAACAGCACATCGTACCCCATCTCCATTGCCTTCATGCAGGGTTCATAGTGAAGATGATCAGGCATGGTGATAATGATGACATCGGCGAATTTCGGTCTTTTGAAAACATCTTCCCAGGTGTTGAACCTGTTTTCCTCCGGGATGGTGTGTTTTTTCGCATACCGTTCATTCCTGACCGGAACAGGCTCGGCCACCCCTATAATGTCAATTTGATCAGGAAAACTCACAGCATAACCGCCATACACATTTCCCCTGCTTCCGGCGCCGCAGGTAATGGCCGTAATGGGCCTGTTCAGCGGGTTTGAAATAGGTTTATACACCTCGTTGAGGTTAAGCTCATATTCAAATATGTTGTCGGCGACCTGGGTAAAGCCTTTTAACCCAAGTGCGGCGGCACCCAGGGTAAGTCCAAGGGTTTTCAGCGCCTGGCGGCGGGAAATTTGTTTTTTCATCTTGTTGGAATAGGGATACGAAGATATTAAGAATTTGTTAAGAATTGCCAGGGTTTTCGTATTTTTGATTTCTGTTAACGAAGGTTTTATGGCGTATGATGCATATCTTGCCGAACGAATCCGGCATAAGTTTAAGGAATTGAATATTCCCTTTGAGGATAAAAAAATGATGGGGGGAATCTGCTACCTTGTTGACGATAAAATGTGTATCGGCATTGTCAAAGAGAAACTGATGGCCCGCATTGATCCTGAAAAAACCGAAGAGGCTTTTCTGAAACCTGGTTGCCGCGACATGGATTTTACGCACCGGCCAATGAAAGGGTTTATCTTTGTTGAACCGGAGGGAATTGATCGTGACCAGGATCTGGAATATTTCATCAGGCTTGCACTGGAGTACAATCCCAAAGCAAAATCAAGTAAGAAAAAGTCAAAGTAGCGCTGCCATCCATGAAAATACTGCTCACCGGTGCCACGGGGTACATCGCCAAACGACTGCTGCCTGTTCTGCTTGCAAACGGTCATGAAGTGGTATGTTGTGTAAGGGATACCAACAGGTTTGATGTCACCCGTTTTCACAGTGAACGTTTGAGTGTCGTTGAAGTTGATTTCTTAAATACAGACGAACTGGCCAGGATACCTGCCGACATTGATGTTGCATTTTATCTGATCCATTCCATGGCCACAAAGTATGGCAGTTTTGAGGAAATGGAGGCCATTTCAGCAGGGAATTTTAAAAAGCGGCTCGAGCAGACAAGGGTCAGGCAGGTTATTTACCTCAGTGGAATTGTCAACACAGCAGAACTTTCCAAACATCTCTCATCACGAAAAAATGTGGAGGATATTCTGGCATCCCGGGTGTATGCCCTGACCACACTCAAAGCAGGTATCATTGTTGGTTCGGGCAGCGCCTCATTTGAAATCATCCGCGACCTGGTGGAGAAACTGCCTGTGATGATTGCGCCCAGATGGCTTGGGACAAAATGCCAGCCCATCGCCATCCGCAATGTGGTGGAATTTTTATCGGGCGTGATGATGAAACAGGAAACCTTCAACAAAAGTTTTGACATCGGGGGACCTGATATTCTTACCTATAAAGAAATGTTGCTCCGGTTCGCCCATATCCGCGGCTTGCGGAGGTGGATAGGGATTGTGCCTGTTATGACTCCAAGGTTATCATGCTACTGGCTCTATTTCGTCACCTCCATTTCCTATTCGCTTGCATCGCACCTCGTTAACAGTATGAAGGTTGAAGTGGTATGCAACGAAAACACACTTGAAAAGATGCTTGGAATCACACCCATCAGCTATAACAGATCCATTGAACTGGCTTTTGATAAAATTGAACAGCATCAGGTTCTCTCCAGCTGGAAGGATGCACTTACCTCCCATAACCTCGAAATAGGGTTGTCGCACTTCATCGAAGTTCCGGTTTTTGGCTGCTATAAGGATGTCAGGAAGCGGAAAGTCAGGGATACCGGGGAATCGATGGAGAAAATCTGGTCGATCGGCGGTGAAAATGGCTGGTATTATGCCGATCTGTTATGGAACATCCGGGGATTTATGGACAGGTTGGTGGGCGGCGTTGGTATCCGCAGGGGCCGGACCAGCCAGGGTGAAATCGCTGCCGGGGATGCACTCGATCTGTGGAGGGTGGTCTATGCTGATAAAAAAGAAAAACGATTGCTCCTGTTCGCAGAAATGAAACTTCCCGGGGAGGCATGGCTTGAATTTAAAATTGACAAAGACAATATACTGCAGCAAACAGCCACCTTCCGCCCCATGGGAATCTGGGGCAGGCTTTACTGGATTGCCATGTTGCCCTTCCATGGAGTGCTCTTTACCGGCATGATCAGAAATATTGCAGATTGAAAAAAATTGGTTTCATTTTCTTTCCTTATTTTTGAAAGGTCTAAATGCCCGGAAAATTGAAGAAATCCCTCTCATTCCTGAATCCGCTTCACTTGCTGATTGCCCTGTATGCCATTCTTGTGATAGCTGCCTCATCGCAATCATATATTCTTCAGGTTAAAACGCCGCCGGGAGTCCCCCCGCCCGTTACAAAGTACAACAACTATGTGATTTTCAAATACAGCCATTTCCATCTGCTTGATGGAAAAGATCTTTATAAGGAGTATTATCCCGAAGAATACTGGGATTTATACAAGTACAGCCCCACCTTTGCACTCTTTTTCGGATGTTTTGCATGGTTCCCCGATTGGCTTGGGCTAACCCTCTGGAACCTGCTGAATGTATTGGTTTTTTTTATGGCCATCCGCTATCTTCCCGGACTCAAAGAGAAAGAGAAATTGCTGATTCTTCTGCTTTCAGTGCCCGATGTAATGAACTCTCTTCAGAACAGCCAGAGCAATGTACTGGTTGCGGGATTGATCATCCTCGGATTTGGGATGTTGGAGAAGAGACATTATTTTCTGGCAACGCTTTTTATTGTGGCAACCTTCTACATAAAAATCTTTGGCATTGTGGCGCTCATCCTGTTGCTGTTTTATCCAGGGAAAGGTAAAAGCATTGCATACACTGTTTTCTGGATAGCTCTCCTCTGGGTCATCCCGGCTTGTATTACCGGTTTCAGGCCTTTGATGACGGCCTATATACAGTATGCCGACATGTTGAAAAATGATCAGTCGGTTTCCCTAGGAATATCGGTAATGGGATGGCTGAAGTCGTGGTTCGGGATCGGAGTGCCCAAAACACTCACAGCCTTGATCGGGTTCATGGTGATGTGCATACCATTGGTTTTTTTCAGAAAATTCAGCGACTATACCAACCGGATCCTCTTTTTATCTTTGCTGCTCATCTGGATGGTCATTTTCAACCATAAAGCCGAATCACCGACCTTTATCATTGCAACATCGGGCGTTTTCATTTGGTTCTTCAACGAAAAAAAATCAATCCTGAATATGGTCCTGTTGGCAACGGTTGTGCTGTTTACCACTCTTTCTTCCACCGACCTGTTCCCTCTTTCCATCCGGGATGGTGTATTTGATCCCTATGTGGTCAAGGTTGTTCCATGTATTCTTGTATGGATAACAGTCATCGTTTCATTGATTCCACGCCGCAAAGTAGTTTAATGTGACGCTATCCTCCCCCGATGTCGGGACCAGCCTCCAGTTTGGCCATTTAAGGATATTGTCGTATTTTTGTGCCTGATTACAATTATAGTCATGTATTCCCTTTTTTACATACCAAAAGTATCCCATGAAACGAATAAAAAACCTTTTATTTTCTTCTGCAACCACCATTGTTTTACTGCTGTTGCTCATGATTGCCATGGCAGCTGCTACCTTTATCGAAGATAAATATGATACAATAACAGCACAACATTTTGTATATCATGCGCTATGGTTTGAACTGATTTTTGTACTGCTGATTGTTAACCTTTTTGGCCATATCTCAAAATACAAGCTCCTGAGCCGGAAGAAATGGGCGGGATTGCTCTTTCACAGCGCATTCATTGTCATTATCATCGGTGCCGGTATTACAAGGTATTTTGGGTTTGAAGGAAGTATGCACATTCGCGAAGGGGAGGAGACAAATCTTATTTATACCCAAAATCCTTATCTGCAGATCACCATTGACCAGAAAGACAAGGTATATGACTACAACGAACCTTTCAACATTGGAAGCGTTGCTGATAATTCCCTGCATCTGGAATATCCTTTAAAGGACAATGGTAAAATTTCAATCGACTATCTCTCCTTCATTGAAAATGCGGTTGAGAGAATTAAGGAAAACGTCCCTGGCGGCAAAAAGATTTTATCACTGATTGTGGCAGATGAAATGGCACAGCAAAATTTGTTTTTAGCCGAAGGACAGGTACAAAAAATCGGTGTGGTGTCGCTTTCATTTGACAACATTGCCGGAGAAAATTCAATTTTAATCAGTGATACGAGCGGAGGATTGATGTTTACCGCCCCGTTTGAAATCATCAGAACAGACATGGCAACAAAGGCATCGGATACCATTCTCCCCGGAACCAGGACAGAACTGGTGCAAAACCTCGTTTACAGAACTCAGGGAATGGCGTTCATGTGTACCGGGTTTTATGTTAATGCCGCAACCGAATATGTAAGTGGCAATTCAGAGGAGAAAGGGACGGATGCCCTGATCATGAATGTTACAGTCAACAATAAACAACATCAAGTCACTGTTTTCGGCGGTACCGGTTATTTGATGCATCTGCAGGACTATAATTTCGATGGTGTATCCCTGAAAATGGGTTACGGGGAGAAACCGGTCGAACTACCCTTCTCCCTCAGGTTGAATGATTTTATTCTCGACCGGTATGCCGGATCGATGAGCCCGTCATCTTATGCCAGTGAAATTACGCTGATTGATAACCGGAAGAATTTAAAGGAAGATCATCGCATATTTATGAATAACGTATTGGATTACAACATGTACCGGTTCTTTCAATCATCCTATGATCAGGATGAAAAAGGAACCGTTCTGTCTGTTAACCACGATTTTTACGGCACGCTCGTAACCTACATCGGCTATTTTATGTTGTGCCTGGGATTTATTTTAACATTGTTCAATAAAAATTCACGGTTTCATGAACTCAGCCGTAAAATAGGAGAAATACGTGCAAGGAGAAAGGCAACCGTGCTGATGACTGGATTTCTCATGGGTATCAGTACATTTGGATTTTCTCAAGCCAATGTTTCTCAACCTGTTGCATCTGCCGAAGCTGATAAATTCGGCCACTTGCTGATTCAGACATACGATGGCCGGTTTCAGCCGATACATTCACTGGCTTATGATATCATGCACAAAATTGCCAGGAAAGACAAATTCGAAATAGCCGGCAAAGGGGAAATGGATGCCATTCAGGTGCTCATGGACATGGTGATGGTGCCGGAATTCTGGAAAGAGCAGAAAATCATTTATATCAGGGAAAAATCAGTCCAGAAAATCATTGGCATTGAAGGGAAGTACGCATCACTTGTTGATTTTTTTGACCAGAATAACCAGTATAAACTACAGAAGTTTGTAGAAGAAGCCTTCAGGAAAAAGCAATCCACGCAAAACAGGTTTGATAAAGAGATCATTAAAGTTGATGAACGGCTGAATATTTTTGAAATGGCCCTCAAGGGAAGCATGTTAAAACTTTTCCCGGAGCAGGGTGCCGTAAATAATAAGTGGGTAAGCTGGGATGATCAGGCGGCGGCGGTTCCATTAACCGGATTTGTAACCGTCATCAATCAGGAACTGCAGCTAAACCCGCTGACGTATACCAACATCATGGCTGCTTATTATACGGAAGTATCAAAAGCAACAGTCTCTGGCGATTATTCCAAAGCGGATAAGATCATGGGCATCATCACCGAAATTCAACGCAATTCGGGCAGCAGCCAGTTACTGGCTTCTGAGACAAAAATCAATGTTGAGATCCTCTATAATAAGTTGCAGATATTTATTGTCCTCAGAAATGTGTACGCGCTGTTAAGTGTCATCCTGCTGTTGCTTGCTTTTATTGATAACCTGCGTCCGGCCAAAAGTAAATTGATCACCCTGGCTTTAAACATTTCAATTGTTGTGTTGGGACTGGCATTTTTATATCATACATTCGGCATGGTCCTGCGCTGGTATTTAACCGGCCATGCCCCATGGAGCAACGGTTATGAATCCTTGTTATTGATTGCCTGGGGCGGATTGCTTGCAGGTTTCAGTTTTGCGCGTTATTCAAAAATAACCCTTGCTGCTACCGCTTTGCTTGCCTTTTTTATCCTGATGACCGCGAGTCACAGCAGTTATGACCCGCAACTGACCAATCTGCAACCCGTGTTAAAATCCTATTGGCTCATCATCCATGTAGCAACGCTCACCATCAGCTACGGTTTTCTTGGCCTCGGGTTTATCCTCGGACTGATGAACATGGTGATTTATCTGTTTAAAACGCCAAAGAACAACGCCAGGCTGGATATGATCATTACCGAATTGACCTACATCAATGAAATGAATCTCATTGTCGGGATTGTACTGGCCACCATCGGAACATTCCTGGGAGGTGTCTGGGCCAATGAATCGTGGGGCAGATACTGGGGTTGGGATGCCAAGGAAACCTGGGCACTCGTGATCGTTGTCGCTTATACCCTGGTACTTCATCTCAGGTTCATTCCGAAAATGCGCAGCAGCTACGTGTTCAATGTTGCTTCCATTGTGGGCTTTGGCAGTGTGATTATGACATTTGTCGGTGTAAATTATTACCTCTCAAAAGGGATGCACAGTTATGGTGCAGGCGATACGCCTGTTTTTCCGCTCTGGGCATGGGGATTGATTTTTTCAATCATCGCCCTGATTGTATTCGCAGGTTTGAAGCAAAAAATGATCAATAAAAAAGTTGTTTTGATGCTTGCCCTGATAACAAGTTTATCCTTCAGCCAACATGTTTCTTTTGGTCAAACCACGCCGAAGAACACGCCAAAAATGCAAATGGCCATCGTCAGGGAGGTGCTGCAAACAAGCAATTACACCTACCTACACGTGAAAACAGATGCCAGTATGCAATGGCTGGCAGTTCCAACCATGAAAATGAATGTGGGCGATACCTGTTATTTTTCAGGTGGCCTCGTCATGCCTGATTTTGTAAGCAAGGAACTCAAACGGACTTTTGATAAAGTCATCTTTATGGAGGGTGTCAGCAAAACCCCCCAGGGATCAGCAAAACCTGTCTCTGGCTTACCTGAACATGGCACAAAAACGAAACCGGGTAAATTGAATGTGGCGATTGAACCTGCGCCGGGTGGCATCAGCATTGCAGAATTGTTTAAAAACAAAGAGAAATACAACGGCAAGGTGGTGAAAATCAGGGGACAAGTGATAAAGTTTAAACCGGATATCATGGGAAAAAACTGGGCTCACCTGCAGGATGGTTCCTCATTCGGTGATAAATTTGACCTTACCGTTACCCTCCATGATACCCTTGCGGTTGGGGATATCGTAACCATCGAAAGCAAGGTTACCCTGAACCGTGATTTTGGATCAGGCTATTTCTTCGATGTGATCCTGGAAGAAGCTGAAGTCAGATAACGTACCCATTTAAAATGCCTGCCGTAACAATCGGGCATCGATTCCATCCGGGGTCATGGAACCATTTGATGAACCTCTGGAATTCCTGACCAGTCTCACATTGGAGAACTCGAGAATGAGACTTATTTCGTGGGCACCACCCGAAATGGTTGAATACCCCGACAGGGGCAGGTCATAACTATAAGTGAATTTTATACTTATATTTTCAGCAAACGTGTACCGGTAACCTCCCAGCATGGCCAGTGAATTGCCTTGGTGTAAACTAAATTCACCTTTGTACCATACTCCAGCGTAAAGGCCGTACATAGTAGAATTAACACCTGCCTGAAGGGAGTTCATCTCCCCCTGATGCTCAAAAACAAACCCGGGGTTGAGCCTCAAAATTTTCTCGCTGGCACCATTGATGCCTGAACGGCATTTTAAACTCCAGATCACATCTGCATGACCAATCCATCTTCTGGGCAATTTTGCTTTTTCCGTTGGAATGAATGATTCGTCAGGTTCAAACAGATGATCAACGGACATCCCGATGGTACCCGACACACAACCTTTCCTGTTGATGAATTGAACCAATCCGCCAATGGCAAAATCGGGTAAGTTTAAAACATCTTCAGCCGACCGGGTGTAACCGGAATCATAAATGTGCCCGTATTTTTCTTTTATCTTTTCTGTCAGCAGGAAATCATTCCAGGAAATCCGCTTCTGAAACCAGGCAATTTTCACTCCCGCCTGCCCGATCATAAAACGGGAAAAGGGCACCCTGGCAGAAATGGAAACACCCAGGTTGTAATTTTTAATAAATCCGATGCCTTCATTGTCGGTGTTAAATATTAAACCGATACCCCCTGCACCTGGCAGGTTCCTGTCGGCAACATCTGCACTTAAATAATAAGATCTTAAACTGGTTTCAAGTTCAGGCCCCTGGTTACGTGTAGAAAATCTCACCCGGAAACCAGGGACCAAACCGGTATAGGCCGGATTGTAATATAAAGGTACATTGTAAAATTGAGTATATCCGGGATCCTGGGCAGAAACACAAAGTGTACCCGCCAGGATGCTCAATGATACGGATAGAAAATATTTCTTAATCAAAGGTTGTTATTTTAACTGAATATCAGTTATATGCAGGGTTATACGTTTTACTGGTGGTACTATGCCCTTCACCATGGCAGGTGATGACACACGAATTTTTCAAAATACCGGCAGCATGCCTGAAAGCTCCTTGTGAATCAGGAGTTACAGCAGTAATACAACTTGGAACATTCCTGTTAAAATTGAATAGATGATATTGCTCGCTGCCATGTGTGTTATGGCAAAGGTAACATTCGCCCTGTTCATCGTTCACATGTTTTTTATGATCTTCGAAACGGGAGCCTGTATTTCCGGAAATATAAACATTTGCCTTATGGCATTTTGAGCAAACATCAAATGCGCTTGTTAAAGTACCATTGTGTACGGTTTTATACTGGGCAGTCCCGCCAGTACCCCGGTCAAGTAAATGCAGGTTTGCTGAGCCGTGGGGACCATTGCCATGTCCGGCCGTGGCTGAGTTGGAATTATTGTGGCAATCAGAACAATAAGTGCGTGTAGCGAAAGTGTTTCCCGTTTGGAAAGTAGTCACGTTAATGTTGAGATTTTTACCGACAGCCATCACAGGATGAAAAGAAAGATTACTTGGATTATACTCTTTTGCCATATCACGTGAATCTGCAATCTGAAGGTTGATTCCTCCGGTTGTTAATTTCTTTAAACCGTCTGCCACAAAAACCGGTGTTGCCGGATTTGAAACGCCATCGGGTAAATAAGTGGGCAGCGTGGTATAGCTCGAGTGGCATTTATAACACACCTGATACTCCTGGGTAACTGCATTCTGCCAGGTAAATCCTGTCGGGGCACCGATTCCGGCATAAGTTGGTTCAACACCTCTTGCCCCGATCAGCGTTGGGAGCATGGCAGGAGCGGTGGCCGTTCCTGCTTTGGCACCATGCGGATTGTGGCAATCTGCACATTCTACATGGCGGTTGGTGCCCCCGAAAGCAGCCCCGCCGGTTTCACCGTTCACATGCTTGCGATAGGTTGCATTTGGGTCGTGTTTGAAAAATCCGGTTGCAGTATTGGTGTAGGAACTAAAAGCCAGGTGTACTTTTACGGTTGCTTCTCCGCCTGCGCCATGGCAGGTCAGACAGAAACCCTCTTCCTCATTCATCAAATCGGTTCCGGTTCCCGGTCCGGCGTAGGTATAAGGGCCGATCATGGTGCTTTTGTTTGAGCCGTGCCCGTTATCATGACAGTCCATACAGGTATATGGTTTTGTTTTATGGGAAGAGGCCAGCCACATGGTTTTATCCACAACCGGAACTGTTGTATTGTCACTGAAAGGGGTCATATCACCCGAAGAACCGTTTGCGTCGTGGCAATTCAGACAGAAATCCTCGATGCTTGCTTTATTTGCCGGGTTATAGGTGATGATAGCATTGTATCCCTGGTCTGGGTCAAGAAGTTTAACCGTGCCTTTCTTATGATCACCCATGTAATGGCAGAGCAGGCAATCATCCACCGTCGGAATTGCACCGAGTGCATGGTGCGAAGTTCTTTTAAAATCCCCACCGGTCCCTGTGCCGTTTCCGTTGTTGTCAACTATCTGGCGTCTGCCACCAACTGGGCCGACACCAGGCTTATCTGCTACAGCGTTGTGACAGGCAAAGCAATCACTTTGCGCAGTAAAACCCTGATCATGCGGATGGCAGTTGACACATTTTTGTGGTGAAGGGAAGTGTCGCGCATCAGAGGTGCCTCCACTGGCCGATTGATAATGGTCAACAGCAGTGGTATGGCAAACTTCACACACACCGTTAAACGGCGCAATGCCATCGCCATAATTTGCAGCACCAGCGTTGGCAGTGAATACAACAGTTTTTGTTCCCAGAGTGGGTGTAACGATGTTGTCGCGGACCAGAAGAATATTGTTTGACCCGGTTTCATGTGCATAATGACAGGTAGAACAGCTCATGCCTTCGTGGGTTGTAATACGCCGGGCAGCCTGGTCGATGTGGCAGTTGGTACAGGTTGCATCAATGGTTGCAGCCCTTAAAATATTGCCATCCGTGGAGGTGGAATAATGGGTGGCATGGCATGTACTGCAAACTACTTTATTG
Organism: uncultured Bacteroidales bacterium; assembly: GCA_903875045.1. Classification (GTDB taxonomy): domain Bacteria; phylum Bacteroidota; class Bacteroidia; order Bacteroidales; family FEN-979; genus CAIVAT01. Next base: position 22,589 of record CAIQUS010000147.1, on the reverse strand, counting down.
GAGGCACTTAACGGGAAGGTGGTTGCCTGGAAACGAGGATCGGTGCCGGGAGTATAAGCAATCCCGACCGGATGTGTTCCTTTGTTTGCAGGGTTGTTGGCATAGGTCTTTACATCGCGTGCTGTATGGCAATTCAGACATAAGGCGTCCTCGGCATTCGAAGTCCGTAAAAACGGAGGATAGGTGCTCGTATGCTGATCGTGACAGGTAGAACAAACGATTTCGTTGCTGAACACCCGCAGCAACATATCCGGATTGGTGGGCAAATTGGTCTGGTACGACGCATTTACCGCCAATGAATTCCAGGAATGGGAGGTACCACTTACGCCGGGAACAGCTTTCATGATATCTGTCATGGGGCTGCTATAGGCCTGCCCGGCAGGGTTATGGCAACTCATGCATAAATTCGCATTCCCGCCAACGAGGGTTAACTGAGCCCCCGGCGCGGTATGATTGATATGACACCCATTGCACATGCTGTGAGGGGGGCAAAAGTTCACTGCTATCGGAAAATTTGCAGAAACAGCGCCTGTTCCGCATGAACCTATCCCTCTTACAGTGAGATTTCCGGATGTGGCAGCTGCTGAAAAAGCCCCGGTAATGGATGATGTGTTTCCTGAAGGGGTGAAACCGGTACCGGTATAGCTCCAGAGATAACTGGTTGCACCTGATATGGCAGGAACCGAATAGGTTCCGGCACCCGAAGTACAAACAACGGATGTTCCGGTAATTGTTCCCGCCGCTCCGATACCTGCCGTGATGGTGATCGGATAATTTGGCGAAGAAGCGCCGTTACCGCATGTGTTGGTCCCCTTGACCATTAAATTACCGGCAGTTGCACTTGCGGAAAAACTTGCCGTGATGGTGGCGGTATTGCCCGAAGGGGTAAATCCTGAACCTGTATATCCCCAGGTATAGCTGGTTGCCCCCGGTATTGGTGCCACTGAATAGGTCACCCCGGTTTGACCCTGGCAAGCTGAAGGAGATCCTGTTATAGTTCCTGCCGCAGCCGGAACAGAATTGATGGTAATAGCGTAATTGGCAGAAGAAATGCCGGATCCGCAGGCATTGACACCTTTTACAGTCAGGTTCCCTGAGGTTGCGCCCGCTGCAAAGGAAGCTGTGATGGAAGCCGTGTTACCCGATGGGATGAACCCTGTGCCTGAATAGACCCAGGTATAACTCGTGGCGCCTGTAATGGCCGGAACAGAATAGGCAACCCCGGTCTGACCGGGACATACCAAAGGAGAACCGGTGATGGTTCCGGCTGCGCCTGGCAGGAGATTTACCGTTATGGCATAGTTGGCGGAGGCAATCCCGGTGCCACACGCATTCACCCCTGCCACCTTCAGACTGCCGGAGGTAGCAGTAGTGGAAAAATTGGCTGTGATCGAAGCAGTATTCCCTGATGGTGTGAACCCCGGAACTGAGTAAGTCCATGCATAACTGGTTGCCCCTGCAATGGGCGAAACTGAATAGGGCACATCATTTTGACCCTGACAAACCGCAGGTGACCCTGTAATCACACCTGAAGGTGATGGAACGGGGTTTACCGTAATTGGAAATGACACGGAGACTGTTCCATTCCCGCAGGAGTTTATACCCGCAACAGTCAGGTTGCCGGAAGTTGCAGTTACTGAAAAACTACCGTTGATGGAAGCCGTATTTCCCGAAGGGGTAAATCCGGTTCCCGTGTAAGTCCATGCATAACTTGTTGCATTGGGAATAGCTGCCACTGAATATGCAACGCCTGTCTGATTCTGGCAAACGGAAGATGTACCTGTGATGGTGCCGGCTGCTCCAGGAATACTGGTAAGAACGGTAATGGGAAAACTGGCAGAAACCGTTCCGTTACCACAGCCATTGGTACCACTCACAGTCAGATTACCGGAAGTGGCCCCGGCCGAAAAACTTCCGGTGATGGAGGCGGTGTTGCCTGACGGGGTAAATCCTGTCCCTGTATAACTCCAGGTATAACTGGTAGCCCCTGTTACAGCTGGAACTGAATAGGTAAAACCTGCCTGTCCCTGGCAAACAGAAGAAGTGCCGGTGATGGTTCCTGCTGCGCCGGGCAGTGGGTTAACCGTAATCGGGAAATTGGCTGAAATAACTCCGTTGCCACAGGCATTGATTCCTCTGACGGTGAGGTTACCGGAAGTTGCATTGGTTGAAAAACTACCTGTGATGGAATTCCCGGTGCCAGTTGATGTGAAACCGGTTCCGGAATAGGTCCAGGTGTAAGTTGTTGCCCCCGCTATTGGCAGAACTGAATAAGCAACGCCAGTCTGGCCCTGACAAACAGTGGAAGTGCCACTAATGTTTCCTGCAGGCGCCGGCAGTATGTTGACCGTAATGGGAAAATTTGCGGAAACTATTCCGCTGCCGCAGGAATTTACTCCGGTAACGGTCAGGTTCCCGGAAGTAGTGGTTGGTGAAAAACTCCCGGTTATAGTAGTTGTATTTCCTGAAGGGGTGAAACCTGGTACGCTATAAATCCAGTTATAGTTTGTGGCGCCAGCAATGGCACCCACCGAATAGGCCACTCCCGACTGCCCCTGGCAAACTGTTCCGATACCGGTAATTGCACCTGCCGCAGCAGGAAAACTTGTAACAGTAAGGATGGCGTTGTTTGAGGTGGCTGTGCCGTTTACGTTGGTGAATACTGCCCTGTATTGGTAATTATTTAATCCGGTTGAATTTGAAATGTTCAGGGTGGTGGTGGTAAAATTGGTATAAATGCCGCCATCCATGGCCGCTGTAATATCGGCAAAAATACCGGTATTGGGATCCCTTTGCCACTGAACGGTTGGCGTTGGCACCGATACGGAGGTACTGGTAAATGAAGTGGTGGCACCCTGGCATACCGTGGTGTTGACGGGATGGGTAGCCACGTTGATCAACGATCCCGATTCACCGATTTGAAAGGTACCGAAGTTTGTCAGCCCGGTAACCTGGGTAGATGTGATTGTCCGGGTACCGGTATTGGTAGATCCCCAGGTGCTGCCTGTCAGTTTGTTTACAATAAAACTGGCCGTGTTGGCCCCAGGATCAAGGTCAACCGGTGTCCCGTTGATAAAGGTAAAGGTTCCGCTGTAGGAGGTGAAGCCGCCTACAGGAACTGAACCCTGGGCGATTGTCCAGTTTCGGTTGACACTTAAGGAAGGGTTGATACCTGAATTGGCAATATCCGGGTGATCACCGGCGGTGGATGATGCAATAAGTGAGCCTGAACCGGCAGTGTTGCCCGAAAATGCAATGAGAATGGGGGTGTAATTTGCGGCATCCCCAACGAAAAAAGTCACTGACGGCGCCACAGTATTGGGAATATATAACTCAAGGTTGCCATAAACATATTTCCCGGCACCTGCACCAACTGTGGTCGCTGAAACACCAAGGGTCAGCTTATTCACCCCCGTGGTGATTTTACCACTGGCAAAGGTCAGTGTGCCATGGATGGTCGGGGAGGTGAGGAGGTTAAGCCCGGTGGCATTGCTCAGGGTAACACTATTGGAAAATATCGTGTTCACTGATCCCGAAATATTTTGTGCAATCGTACCATTAAAGGTTACCAGACTGGTTCCCTGGGTAAAGATACCGCTGTTTGAAAAATCACCCCCGACAAATAAAATCGGGTTGAACGTTGACCCCTCATAGGTGGCCCCGCTGTTGATCGTGAAATTTTTTCCGATTGTCACTGTCTGGGAAACCGCCGTCCCGATGGTTTTCGTGCCGCCCGTTAAAATAACATTACCTGCATAGGTGCGATCGGTTACTTTCTGTGTTCCGGCTGCATTATACTCAATTGTTGAGGCTGGGCCCAGGGTTATGACCGGGTTATTGGTTGAATTGATTGCAGTCGTTGCCGCCCCTGAAAACCCATTGGTATTTGCAGTCTTAAAAATGCCGTTGATAATGGCAGAACCGGGTGTGGTGCCGAATGTAGCAACACTGGTTCCTGCATCCATGGTTGAATTGGGATTGATGGTCAATGATCTTGAATTGGCGAGCCCTATGTTGAAATTGCCCGTAGCAAACAAACTTCCCGTATTTACATTCCCGACAACAATATTTCCGGTTACGTTTGCAGATGTTATTGCCGCACTTAATATAGCCCCGGTCGAACTGGTGTTGTTGATGTTCAAATTCCGATAAGCCCCCGAAGAAAAGAAATTGATGGTTTGTGGATTTGCATCTGCATAATTAAAGATGCTGCCGGATGTTCCTGCAGTCAGCGTGGAGGAAAGAGCAGGAACCGTAAGCGCACCTTTCAGGTTTAGGGTACCGGTCCCAGGGGTTTGTGACATGTTGATCACTTTTGAAGCAGCCACTGAACCGGTGAAGGAAATACCTCCGTTTGCATTCAGGGTGCCAGAAGAAATCCTGATGGTTGCAGTACGACTGGCATCCGTAGAGGTACCAGGGAAATTGATCAACCCGGAAACAGTAGCCGAACCGGCATCAATGCGCCAGGCGTTGGAAACACTTGCAACAGTTGATTGTACGATGGTCACCGTTCCGGTAACTATAAGTGAATTTGTGCCACTGTGAGCCAACCTGGCGCGGTCGACCAATCCCCCGTTATCAATGGTCAGATTCACAATGGTGGCATTTACATCAAGGGTAACATTATTCCCACTCCCCGCAATAATTACACTGTTCGCAGGCCCCGGAACAACATTGCCGATCCAGGTTGCAGGTGAACTCCAGTTCCCGCCATTTGCCACACTGGTGATTGTTTGAGAAAACACACTGGCATTCGCACTTAACACCAGGAACAACAAAACCAGATACGTGTGTTTACCCGCGATTCTGTTCAAAATTCGTTGCCCCTGAGTCGGATATTTATAATATACTTTTGTCATGATAATGGGTTGTTTAATCAATCAAAACCAATTTGGATATCCGGGAGATGTTCCCGGCGCTGAGTTTGACCATATAAAAACCATTGGCGAAATTGCCAAGATCTACCTTCTCCTTAAAATGAATGGTACTTATTGTTTGAGAATAAATCTGTCGCCCGGCAATGTCTTTTATTTCAACCCTCAGATCCTGTTTGCCGGGATTGCTGATTTCAATCGTCACGATACCTGTCGAAGGATTTGGATATAGTTTAAGAACGTTCTCAAGACTATGCCCGCCGGCAGAGGTTAATACAATATTTACATTTTGGCTTGTGATGCTGTCGCGGCAAACGCCGTTTGATGCCGTAAGGCTTACCAGATAGGTTCCCGCCGTCTGGTAGATGTGAATCGGGTTGATTTCGGTACTGGTTGTGTTGTCGCCAAATGCCCAAAGATAAGATGTTGCATGGAGTGAGGCATTAAACAGACTGAGAATGAGCCCATTCGAACTGCTGGTAAAAAGGGAAACAGGGGGTGCGGTCATTCCTGTAATTATACCGTCGGAGTTGGCGCAACCATTGTAGTCTGTTACCGTAACCGCATAACTTCCAGCATCACTCACTTGCAGTGTTTGGCCGGTACTCCCGTTGTTCCATAAATATCCTGCAAACGAACATCCGGCATCGAGGGTAATTGTATCGCCTTCGCAAATGGTCACATCGGGGCCAAGGTTAACTGCAGGTAAGGAATTTTCAACAATGGTAGCGGTTCCGTTATAGGCCGGCCCTGTGCAAAAGGCATCCGACAAGGCGATGATTTCATAAGTGCCAGCCTGCGATATCTGCATGACCATTGGGCTGACCATGACCCCATTGAATGTTACAGGATTGGTGCCGTTTAAAGTATATGTGAAACTCCATGGCGGTGTTCCTGTAAAATCGATAACCAGGTTGGTCGATTGTCCTGAGCAGATCGACGCATTTCCTGATGAAAAATTATAAGTCGGCAATGGATTCACGGTAACCACAGCTACCTGGGAGGAGGCAGGATTGCTGCAATGTGCATCGGTGGTTTGAATGATCTGATAACCGCCGGGTTGGTACACGTTCAACAGGTATGGACTGGCCATGATATTGCTGACGGTTTGCTGATTCATACCGTTCACGGTATAAGTAATCGACCAGGGCGGTGTTCCGGTAAGTGCAACTGACAAATCTGTTGTTTCTCCCGTGCAAATGGTTGCATTTCCACTGGTCATGGCCGAAGTGGGCAAAGTAAATGAGGTGATGATTTTTGAAGCAGAATTCTGGCAGCCATTGTAATCGGTAACCGTTACGCTGTAAATGCCGGCGCTATGTGCGGTCATGGTGGTGCCGGTAGTGGAATCACTCCACAGATAACGGAGAAAACCGGCGCCTGCATCGATCACAAGCGAATCACCGTTACATATAGCTGCAGGTGGGCCAAGCGTGACAGCCGGCAATGGATTTACGGTTATGAGGGCTGCCCCGGTAAAACTTATTCCGGCACAACCAGCATCCGATAAGGCAGTTACCTGATAATTGCCGGCCTGGGAAACAGGTAAAACATAAGGGGTGAAGGTCACCCCGCTGATGGTTACCGGGTTGATGCCATTCATGGTATAGGTAAAATTCCATGGTGCCAGACCCGTTAAATCAACAATAATGCTGGTTGTATTTCCCGGACAAATAGCAGCATTACCCGAAGAGACATCTGAGGTTGGCAATGCTTTGACCATGACGTCAACACCATTAGCGGAAAGAGTGCTTAAACAGAAAGCATCCTGTACTTCAATGATTTTGTAACTTCCGGCAAGCGAGACAGGCAAAAGATAAGGATTATCAGTGATACTGTTGATTGTTACAGGATTCGCATTGTTAATGGTATAGGTGAACGACCAGGGGGCCGCTCCGGTAAACCCGATAACCAGGTTTGTCGAATCACCCGCACAAATGCTGGTATTCCCGTTAATAATGGATGCGTTGGGGGCGATGTGGGAGGTCACTATGGCATTTCCTGAAAAAACAGAACCGGCACATCCACCACCCGACAATGCAGTAAGTTGGTAAGTGCCGGCTTCGGAAACACTCAGCAAATATGGATTGGTGGTCACATTGCTTATAGTTTGAGGGTTTGTGCCGTTCCTGGTGAAAGTGAATGTCCATGGGGATGTACCGGTAAATTCAACAGGAATTGAGGCTGTCTGACCAGGACAGAACCCGAAGTTTCCGCTTGCAAGGGTAGCGGTTGGAATGATAGCATTAACGGCAATGATCGAATTTCCCGAAAAACATGTCCCTGTGTGACTTGAATCTGAAACGGCTGTTACCTGATAATTCCCGGGAGCAGAAACAGTCAGGATATATGGATTGCTGATGGTATTGCTGATGGTTACAGGGTTTGTGCCATTGATGGTATAGGTAAATGTCCATGGGGCAGTACCTGTAAAGTGAACCGGAATATCAGTGGTTGTCCCTGCACAAATTGTTTTATCTCCGCAGGTAATATTTGCAGTAGGCAACAGGTAATTGATATCATACACTTCAATCGCCCCATTGTTTTCAGCAGTAATGAAAATCTTATCCTGTGAATTAATGGCGATATCCAATGGAACACGCAGCTGACCAATGCTATCCCCGTAGTGGCCAAACCTGGTTGCAAAAATGGTGGTTTCGTTAAAAACACTTACATTGCCCTGATAAGGTTCCGGGACATAAATCTCACCACATCGGCCTGTAGCCAAACCCTGAATCCGGTAAAATTTCCCGTCCCCGTAGCCATGGGAACCGAAACTGGTAATCAGATTACCTGTCAATCCATAAATTCTGATTTTCACCACAGGATTAAAACCTGTACCGATCCCACCGTGCTCCGCAACAAGTATCCGGTTATTTTTTTTATCAAAGGCAATTCCTGTTGGAAAAGTTAATGTTCCGGCTCCGATGGTCCTTACCAGATTTCCTGATAAGTTGAGAACAACCACCCGTTGAAGTTTACTGTCTGAAACGTAAAGAAACCCATCGGAACAAAACACCATGGATGTGGGAAAAACCGTACCTGCGTAAAATTCGGCAGCTGTTCCATTTGAAAGGAGCTTGAAAATTTTACCTGTTTCCCCATCCCCGATAAAAATTTGATTTGCCTCGTTGATGGCGATGGATATTGGGGAACCTGCTGTCACGATTGAACCGGTATATACACCGGCAGCATTGTATTTTCGGATTTTTTTCTGAAAAGCATCCGTTACATAAATGTTGTCCATGTTGTCAATGGCCATCCGCACAGGCGATGACAAACTATCACTTATGGTGGATGCGTATGCAAAACCACCAGGGGAACCCTGACCATGAATGCTGCTGATAGAAACGATCATGATCCCCAGCAAAACAATAAGGTTATTTATCAGCTTCATGACATTTTCTTATAAAGTTACAAACATTTTTTGTTTTTACTTTTTAATGTGGTGGAATTGGCCTTGGCAACAATTATGCCAACCTTCGTAAATTTTTTAGCACGGAATTTGCTATGGCCAATTGTTAATCCCTTTTACAAATCCTGATACCTTTGCATTTTGTCGTTATTCTCCATGATAGCCAGTGTTGTGACCCATCTTAAAACTCCCGTAATTTCTTTACTGGTGTTTGCCGGTCTTGGTTTTTCCGGGCATTCCCAGGATACCATCACTGCAATACCTCAGAAATCTTTGGAGATACCTCAGATCCGGTGGGTAAAGCAATGGCCATCAGCGGATAAAAAACAAAAAACCCATACTTTCAAGACCAGGTTCAATGCCATTTTCCTTGGAAAGAAAACACCTGTTTTATCAAGACCTGTTTCGGTTTTAGCCTTAAATCCGGGAAATTTCTGGATTTTGGACCAAGGTGCCAAATCAATTTTTCATGTCCAGCGAGAGGTGGGTGAAATCCCCCACTTTATCAGAAAGTCAACTTTCGACTTTTCTTCATTGGTTGGAATTTGTGCGATCCCACCAGACGGTTTTATCTTTACTGACTCCCACGCAAAGAAAATTTATAAAATTCTTCCGGAAAAAAAGCAACTTCAGATATTGAACGACACAATACCATTGGATCAGCCAACAGGTATCGCTTTTTCATCCGTGACAAATCAAATTTATGTGGTCGAAACCAATGCACATCGCATTGCAGTTTTGAATGAAAAGGGTGAAATTGTCAAACACATTGGTTCCAGGGGTACTGCAGCCGGAGAATTTAATTATCCGACACATATATGGATCGATAAAGCCGGCCTTCTTTATGTCATCGACGCCATGAATTTCAGGGTGCAGATTTTAAGTTCTGAGGGGGAGGTCATTTCTGTTTTCGGGGAACCGGGCGATGCGTCAGGGTATTTTGCCCGGCCAAAGGGAATAGCAACGGATTCACATGGAAATATTTATATTGTAGATGCGTTGTTTCATGTTGTACAGGTATTCGACATGAAAGGTGTTTTTCTTTACAACCTGGGCAACCAGGGGCAGAAGCAGGGAGAATTCTGGATGCCATCAGGTATTTTTATCGATGACAGCGATTTTGTCTATATAGCTGATTGTTACAACTCAAGGATACAGGTGTTTCAGCTTGTTTATGGGAATAAAAAATGAAAAAGATTTTACTGCCATATATAATACTTATGATTTTGTGGCTTCCTGCCATGATATATTCACAATCAATTGTTACAACCAAACACAATCTTTCCGTACAGGGACCAGGTGATTTAAAATCATCGAGCGAGACCGAGATTTGTCTGTTTTGTCATACACCACACAGCAGCAGACCGTTGACCCCGTTATGGAACAGAAATGATCAGGGAGTGATTTACACACTATATTCCAGTTCAACCTTGCAGGCTTTGCCCGGGCAGCCCGATGGGACTTCCATCCTTTGTCTTTCATGCCACGATGGGACCATCGCTTTGGGAAGCGTAATCAGCCGGTCATCTGTCAGGGCTTTCCAGGAAGGTGTAACCACCATGCCGGCCGGATTATCTAACCTGAATACAAATCTGAAAAACGACCACCCCATTTCATTTCTTTATACCTCATCTCTGGCCTTGGCAGATGGCCAGTTAAGACCGCCTTCCGCGATCATTCCGCCTGTGTCGCTCGAAAAAGGCAAAGTACAATGTACCTCCTGTCACAATCCGCATAAAAACATGATTTCACTTTTCTGGTCACAACCACTGAAAATTCCAATTTGTGTAATAGCTGTCATCAACGGGAATATTGGCCGGCAAGCAGTCACAGTACTTCGACAAAAACCTGGAATGACACGCCTCCTGATCCATGGCCCTACACCCCGCCATCTTACACCACGGTAGCACAAAATGGTTGTGAAAGCTGCCACAATCCGCATAATTCCGGTTCAGATGTGATGCTGTTAAAGTATCAGAATGAAGAGAATAACTGCCTCGATTGCCATAACGGAAATGTGGCTGCGAAAAATATTGCAGCCGAGTTTAATAAGTCGTACAAACACAATATTGGCAACTACCTCAAAATTCACGTTCCGAATGAACCCAACCAGTTGTATACCAACATGCATGTTGAATGTGTTGATTGCCATAATCCGCATGCTGCAAAAAACATGGAGGCGGCTCCACCGAATGCAAGTGGCGCTTTAGCCGGTGTAAAGGGCATCACACAAACCGGCACCGCGATAAACCCGGCATCTTATGAATACGAGATATGCTACCGGTGCCATGCCGGAAGTTCGGGTTCACCGCCACCGGCAACCCCCAGAATTTTAGTTCAGAACAGTGCGCTCCTCGAATTTGCCCCGGCAAACCCTTCCTATCATCCCGTGTCGGCGATGGGTAAAAATACCATGGTCCCCAGTTTGATATCACCCTGGACAACTTCCAGCATTATGTACTGTACCAGTTGCCATGCCGGCGATGGCTCTTCGTCCACTGCCGGTCCGCATGGCTCAATTTATCCACACATATTAAAGTTGCAGAACCTTACCAATGATGGCGGTACCACTGCAACGGGTACTACCGAATCACCATCTGCGTATGCACTCTGTTACAGCTGCCACAGCCGTGCTTCTATTTTAAGTGATGCTTCCTTTAAAGAACATAATAAGCACCTTCAGTCGGAGGTGAGGGCTCCATGCAATACTTGTCATGATCCACATGGGATCAGTATTACGCAGGGAACCCAGTCAAACAACACAAACCTGATAAATTTTAAAGCCGGGGTAACCACCCCAAGTTCATCAGGACAGTTGAAATTTGTGGATATGGGCGGCCATCATGGTCAATGCTATCTTACTTGTCATGGAAAAAATCATAATCCCCTGAGTTATTAACTTTTTAGATGCAGATGAAATGAATTGGTTTTCTTTCCGGGTTAAAATAATTGCCACACTCATCATCGGGATTACGATTTACTCCATGATCGCTTTTACCATCTATAACTTTTCCCTGAAGAATAAATTGATATTAAATACCGAAGAGAATATTGAACACCTGAACCTTTTGCGCGATCAGTATTATTTTTCAATCCGACAGCAGGATGGTACAATTATACGTCCCATGTTGAAAAACACAGAGCAAAATAAAGATATACTGAGAACCTTTCTGGTCAATGCCAAATCGCAGGTGATTTACCCTCAAAACTACAGGGCACTTAAAATGGACACCCTGCTTTTCAAACAATTATTTTCGCAGAAGAAGGAAATATCTATTGTAACTTATCTGCAGGAACCCATCCCGTTCAACCGGATATTTATCCGGATGCAAAACACAACGTCCTGCTATTCATGTCATAGTCCTGCTCAAAAAACATTGGGTTTGATTATTCTGGATGTTTCAAATCATGGCACAGAGAAAATTATTTCATATACCTGGAATTTTAGCTTCCTGTATACGATCTTGCTGCTCTTTGGTATCTTCGGGCTGGTTGCATACCTTCATTATCGGTATATCCGGAGTTCGTTGAGCCACTTCCGGTCAACCATCACCCTGATCAACAAGGGGAATCTCGAAATGAGACTGGCCATTCCCGAAGTAAAAGAGCTTGGCAGCCTTGGCAAAAGTTTCAATGAAATGCTCGACACCTTTGAAAGGACTCAGCGTGAACTCAACCTGTTTCATCAGAAGGAACTGCAGAATTCACAAAAACTGGCCACCATCGGTGAAATGTCAGCCAGGATCGCACATGAAATCAGAAATCCGATCACCGGCATTGCCAGGGCCATGGAAATAATCATTGCCGACTCAAAAGATGATCGCAACAAGCCAATCCTGGAGGAGATTCAACGTCAGGCAAACCGGGTTGAACATGCGATATCAAATCTGTTAAAATATTCAAGGGCCAAGGATATCAGCTTACATGAAGGGGATATCAATGAAGTGATCCGGTCGATGGTTTTCTTCTTACGACATCAGGCCCATGAAAAACAGATCAATTTTGAGATGGATCTTCAGGAGGATTTGCCAATACTGTTATTTGATCATGAACTTTTGGAAAACATCTTACTGAATCTCAGTTTCAACGCCATCAAAGCCACCAATGATCACGCAGTTATCTCTTACAAAACCAGTTATGACAAGGCCCGAAAAATTCTTATCATTGCTGTGAGGGATAATGGCACGGGCATTCCAAAAGAGATAGAAGATGATATTTTTAAGCCGTTCTTTACAACACATACCAAAGGTACTGGTTTGGGATTGGCCATTTCAAAGGATATCATTGAAAAACATAAAGGGGAAATCTGGTTTGAGAACAACAAAGATGTTGGATGTACCTTTTTTATCTCACTGCCGGTTCAAACAACAAATGGTCATAGAAGTTTTTAGAATAGTATTTATGAAGCAATTAAAGATCCTGATCATCGAGGATGAGAAGTTAATCCGCTGGTCGCTTGAAAAACATTTAAGTTCAAAAGGCTATAAAGTTTTCTCTGCCGAATCGGGAGAAGAGGGCCTCAGGGAATTTGAACTGCATCAGCCGGAAATCGTATTTACCGATAACAAGTTACCTCAGATGCAGGGACTGGAAGTGATCCGGAAAATTAAATCAATGGATGAAGAAACCGCCATTGTGTTTATGACTGCCTTCGGATCGATCGATACTGCCGTGAGCGCCATGAAAGCCGGGGCATCGGAGTATATCAACAAACCGTTTTCGTTTGAAGAGGTTGAGGTAATCCTTGGCAACATAAAGCAAAAACTCGCCATTACCAAGGAAGTCCAGTTGCTGCGACGCCAGCAGAAAGAGACGGTTACATTCGATCACATCATTGGGGAATCGGCAGCATTGAGGCAGATCATCCAACTCTCAAAAAAGATCGCCAGAACCCAAACCACCACCATTTTACTGCTTGGTGAGAGTGGTACCGGAAAGGATTTATTCGCACGGGCAATCCATTATGAGGGTTCACAAAATACCAGGCCTTTTGTGACCATTAATTGCTCTTCATTGCCCGAAAGCCTGCTGGAAAGTGAACTTTTCGGTTATGAAAAGGGTGCATTTACAGATGCAAAGCAGCAAAAAAAGGGATTGTTTGAAATTGCTGACGGAGGGACTGTTTTTTTAGATGAAATCGGCGAAATAAATATGTCGACCCAGATAAAACTGTTGAATGTCCTCGAAAACCGGGTGATCAGGCGTTTAGGGGGTACGGCAGGCATTCCTGTTGAAATCAGGATTATTGCGGCAACCAACAAAGATTTAAAGAAAGCAGTAGATGAAAAATTATTCCGGGAGGATTTGTATTACCGGCTGAAAGTATTCCAGATCACCCTGCCAGCCCTGCGCGAGCATAAAGATGATATCCCCCTTTTAACCGATTATTTTATTAAATACTACAACAACCAGTTTAAGAAAAACATCAGCAGCATTCACAAATCAGCCATTGAATTGTTGAAGAAATACGATTGGCCGGGAAACATCAGGGAACTGCGGAATGTGATTGAACGTGCAGTGATCCTTGAAACCACGAGTGTTTTACAGGCCGATTGCCTTCCGGGAGAAATCATGCATCTTGATCATGGCTTTGAGGTAGATGCCATTGAAGTTCCTAAGAACTATTTTTCAAGTGATAACACACTGCCTCCCGGTGAAATCGAGATCCCCGAAGGTGGCCTGTCATTATTCGGCCTTGAAAAACAGGTCATCAAACAGGCGTTGGACAAATCTGAAAATAATCAAACCAAAGCATCAAAGCTTCTCAGGATTTCAAGGGATACACTGAGGTATAAAATAAAGAAATACAGGCTGTAACAATGGAGTGGGTTATTTCACCCACTGCACTGTGGGTTATATGCCCCACCAGGAGACATGGTGATTTCCTGGCCGGTATATTGGTACGAAATGCCAACAAATCCTTGATAAATAAGGGAAAGAACAATTTTTCTTTTATCAGCACGGGTGCATATTGTTGCTGATTTGGTTTGTTTCAGTCTATTTTTGATAAAATCATCCCGTTCAACCATGAGCAAAACAGATGATGGATAGTTTAATATATTGAAAAACAGAGTTATAATATATTTGGCACATTTATTGTAATGTCCGGAAAACATTATTCACTAAAAAAGTATAAGCGCAATGAAAAAATTAAATTTACTCCTCACAGCAATCGCGATATTGATGTTAACACCATTCATCAATGCGCAAACTATCGTTGGGTCAGCACATGATTTTAGTACACAGACCTGGAACACCAGTGGTGAAATCTGTAAAGTTTGCCATACCCCGCACAATGCAGACATCTCAGTGTCGAATGCACCTTTGTGGAATCACCAGTTATCCGCTGTTGCTTCGTATCTTGTGTATTCATCAGCCACGATGAACGCGACCGTTGGCCAGCCCGATGGAAGCTCAAAATTATGCCTGAGTTGTCATGATGGTACTGTTGCGCTGCAAAATTTCGGTGGTGTAACCAGTGGGACTACCTATATGACCGGTCCGAATTTGGTTGGAACTGAATTGAACAATGACCATCCTGTTTCCTTTACGTATGATGCAGCGTTGGCAACAGCAGATCCGGGATTGTTTAATCCTACCACACATCTGTCTGGCCTTGGCGGTACAATTACCAATGACTTGCTGATCGCAGGAAAATTACAATGCTCTTCCTGTCATGATGTGCATAACAATGCTGCCGGTACTCCTCCCAGTCTTTTGGTAAAAAGCAATGCAGCCAGTGCATTATGCCTGACATGCCATAATAAATAAAGTATTGTATAATTCGTTCTTGCGAATTATATGGAAAAGGGCGAAATCAAATTCGCCCTTTTCCATATAATGAAAGGTGGAAGGTGATTTTATACACAATGAATGCCAATCAGGATTAACGCTTTTTTCAGAATATATTCATTCCCATGAAATTCAGAATTATTTTATTTACCCTTGCCATATCTCTTTTTGTTTCCTGTTCACGGAGCCTTCATCCTGCAGGGGGACAAAACAAACTGGTCATTTACCCGTCGCCACCAGATACAGCCAGAATTCAATTTCTGATGACGATCAGCAATTCGGTTGATGTGGAGGGAGGCAGGAGGGGGTTTAAAAAATTTATTCTTGGTAAAGAGGAGGAAATCCCGATTGGAAAGCCTTACGGTGTAAATATTTTCAACGGGAAAATATATATCTGTGACGGGTTAAAACACGGACTTGAGATCATCGACCTGAAAAAAAACACCTTTCGCGATTTTATCCCCACTGCAAAAGGGGAACTGAAAAATCCGATCAATTGTTTTGTAGATAAAAATGAATATTTATATGTGGCCGATGGCGACAGAAAACAAATAGTTGTATTTGATGAAAAGGGCGAATATTTTGCCAGTTTTGGTGAGAAGGAGAATTTCAAACCCACCGATGTTTTTATTCGGGATAATAAAATATGGGTATCGAATCTGGCCGGGCATCAAATCAATGTTTACAGCAATGATGCGGAGTATAAATTGTTAAATAAATTCCCGGAAGTAAATCTCGATAGTACCGGATACTTATTTTCCCCAACGAATATCTTTGTCACCGATAACAATGTGTATGTTACCGACTTTGGCGATTTTAAAGTAAAAATATACACCAAAGAAGGCCAATTTGTTAAAACTGTTGGCACTTATGGCGAAGGACTGGGTCAGTTTGCACGCCCCAAGGGCATCGCTGTTGACCTGGAATCAAATCTTTACGTTGTGGATGCCGGCTTTGAAAACGTCCAGATTTTTGATAAGAACGGAAAATTACTGATGTTTTTTGGCGGGAATTACAAAGGTCCGGGGGATATGTGGTTACCTGCCAAGCTAACAATCGACTATGACAATCTGCAATATTTTGAAAAATATGTTGATCCCTCCTATCATCTTAAGTATCTGATTCTGGTTACCAATCAATTCGGGCCCGACAAATTAAACATCTACGGCCATGTTGAACCAATGACCCCTGAATTGAAGGAAAATAAACAACAGAAAAAATAGCATTATTGTTCCTTATTTTCCTTCACAGGAAATGATAAACCTAAAAATAATGACTGCCAGGGCCATCAGAAGAATAATCAAACACAGGGACGGGGGATTTTTGTTGCTGAACCGGTTAACAATTTTCCTCCTTCTTGTATTATTTGGTTGTTCGCCGGTACCCAGCCACAAAACATTATCGTTTTTCTTTGACGGGGTTCCTGATCCCGGCCAATCACAGACGGTTGTGGGCAACACCTCCAATGTTAAAGCAGATACCAGCTCAGTTAAAGTTGCCGGGGTTATATCAGAAAAGCCTGCTGTTAATTACCACAAACCTTTTAAAGACAAGAAATGTGGAGTTTGTCATGACCAGAACACCATGGGGAAGTTTTTGAAACCACAACCCGCGCTTTGTTACCAATGTCATGAAGATTACAGTAAAGAATATAAAGTGGTACATGGTCCTGTGGGAGGAGGTTATTGCACGGCCTGTCACGAACAACATTCATCTGTTAACAAAAAATTACTGAAAAGGGTTACCCAGGATCTTTGTTTTTATTGTCACAATCCTTCACCGATATTAAAGAGTGCTGCACACAAAGATATTGCCGATCAAAGTTGTACCAATTGTCATAATCCGCATGGCGGACGAGACAGAAGTATGCTAAAATAACTGACAGATATTGAAAGCGAAACATTTCATCCTATTCATCATTTATTTATTTGCTCCGGGCTTTGGGTTCGCACAAAAATCTCCGGATTCATTCAGGCTATTTGGTATTCGGGCTTATTCAGGGGAATTAAGCTTCAAAGGTTTTTATCGCAACCGGGAGCAAAGTGGCGAGAGGATCGTTGAAAAGCAGCAGAGTTATTATTATGCAGGTGGGATTATGTTAAATGCCAGCACCTATCTGCTTCATCCCAATTTTTGCGAATTGGAACTTGGCGCAGGTTATATGCCCGAATCCAACCGCGACAATTTCATGGCATCGCCCGACCAATCGGAGGTGAGAACGGTAAAGAAACTAAACCTGATCGCATCTTTTTTTAACAGGAAGAAAATCAATGTCGTAGGGACAGCCAATTTCGATGAAAGCTATGCAAAACGCGAGAACCTGACCGATATCAAAACAACAAATAAATATCTGGGCGGATCTTTGGTCTACAGCAATAAGTATATTCCGGTAACGCTTGATTTTTACAGAAGAAAATTGGTTCAGACAGAGATTCAGACACACCGGGTACTGAACATTGATCAAACCCATTTTGAAGGCAGGGCGGAACAATCGTTCACTGCAAATGACCGACAACTTTTGACCTATTCGCACAAAATCAATTCCAACATGAATGAAAACAATTTTTTCATGACCAATACCATTGATGATGTGAATTTTACCAGCAATATCAGTCTGGGACCAAAAAAAATCTTCACTTTTAACACAACCGTCTCCAATATTTATCAGCACGGCAGCACCTATTTTAACAGGTTTCAGGCGATGGAAAACCTATTCATAAAATTACCCGCCAATTTTGTGTTTTCTACAAATTTTAGTTATTACAACATTAACCAGCCGTTAAGCAAACTCATTCAGAATACATCTTTAAATTCATTAAATCATAAGCTTTTCAAGAGCCTTAACTCCAGGTTCTTTTTTGAATACAGCAGCATCAATCATACGGTTTACAGCGAATATAACAGTAAAACCGGATTTGATTTCAATTACACGAAAAAAATTCCCTGGGGAGAATTACATTTATCGTATGGTTATTTCAGATACCATCAGAAATACCTCAGCGATTCAATCCGGTTGAATGTTGTCAACGAAGAATATACACTTAACGATAGTAAAATAGTACTGTTACGAAGACCCTATATCAACCTTCCGTCGGTGGTTGTCAAGGACGTGACCGGTACAATCATTTACCAGATCGGTCTGGATTATATACTGATTGAAAGTGGGAAATATATTGAAATCCGTCGTATTCCCAGCGGACTCATTCCAAATGATGGAATTGTTTACCTGGATTACACAGCAAAACTCCCAAGCTCATATAAATACGATGCCGACAATCATGCTTTTGCCGCCAATGTTACCCTGATGAAAGGGAGGGTTGAGGTTTATTACCGGCTTTCGTTGCAAAACTACCGGAATCTTGAAAATACCGATTTCATCACCCTGAACTATTTTACCCAAAACGTGATTGGTTTTCGGGCAGGCTTTGGGTTGCTGAGCGGGGGCGCTGAATATGAGGATTACAAAAGCACCATTTTGCCCTATCACATGGCACGCTTTTATATCAATCTTCAAAAAAGTTTTCGAAATAAGTGGCTGCTTGCCCTCAACGGCAACATGCAGAATTACACCATGCTGAATGAACCTGAAGCCAGAAATCAAAGATATACGGATGTTTCGGGCAAAGCAGAATACAACATCATCAAACAAACAAAGGTTAATCTGGAGGTGATGTACCGGAAACAATCGGGCCGTGGAATCGACCTCGATCTTCTTACTGCACGACTTGAGCTTACTTCGGTTATTTATCAGCTTTATGTGACTGCCGGGGTGGAGGTGTACAGGCGAAACTACATTGGCGACAAGATCAATTTCAAGGGGACATATATTCAAATTTTAAGAAAGTTTTAACATGGAAAGAGGTCTGATTTTATTCATTTATATGCCATTGATCTCATTCTTTTCCATTCTTCAGCAACAATGGTTTGCCGGGAATGTATTGCCGAAGGATGATCGGGATCATCAACTGTATAAATTGACTGAAAATCCCAAATGTACTGATTGCCACGCAGCGCTCATCGATAAGCAAAACAAACATGATCCTGCCAACGATCCATGCGACAAGTGCCATCAGATCAATGTTACCGAGCATTCCCAAAACCCGTGCAAGGGACTTTTTCTGAGGAATAAAATGCCGGAATTATGTTATTCCTGTCATGTTGACACTAAAAAGGATATTGATACTTCAAGGGTTGTACATCAGGCTGTCTCGATAAAGAAGCAATGTGCGAATTGTCACTCTCCGCATTCATCAGATGAAAAAAAATTGTTAAAGGCTGGAAAAAAGGAGGTTTGCCTTGCCTGCCATGATAAGGACGAGGTCATATTTGGCAGGAAAATCACCAATATCAAACAATTGCTGAAAACAAGCAAAGTTATACATCCGGCATTGAATGGGGGATGCACAGGTTGCCATAAACCTCACGCATCAAATGAGAACAATTTATTGATCAGTGCTTATCCGGTCGGCCAATATGCGGAGGGGATCAAAGATAATTATGCTTTTTGCTGGGAGTGCCATGACAGTGATTTGCTGGAACTGGCGAAAACAACCACTGCAACGAATTTCAGGGATGGTGAAAGAAACCTGCATTATGTCCATCTGATCGGGAAAAAGGGAAGGAGTTGTTCAATTTGTCATGATGTTCATGCAACGAAGAGAGAACATCTCATTGTCGACAAAGTTCCTTTCGGCGATTGGGAATTTCCGGTAAATTATGTTCCGGATGAAAACGGTGGATCCTGTTTCCCGGGATGTCACCAGCAATACAAGTATACCCGATAACCTGGTGTTTTTTTTCCATAGTTTTTGTATATTTACAGGCAAAGACGACAAAAATGAAAAATCTCCTTTTCTTTCTGTTTTTTATTTGTCAAGGCCTGATGCTGCCGGCAGAAATTGTTGAGAAAACATTTTACTTCAACAATTATGTAATAGAAACCAAAGGTTCTTATCAAATTGTGAATTTCGGAAACACCAGTCTTTCCGGAATCCCCGGTGAACCTTTGTTGCCCTGGCATGAGCTGGTTCTGATGCTCCCTCCCGGCGAAGCGGCGGGATCCGTTGAGATTGTCGGAGAAAATGAAACGGTCATTCCAGGATCCTTCATTCTTTATCCTAAACAGCATGTCCAGCCGCTTTCTGCTGATAAACCCGTTGATTTTGTCAGGAATGATAAAGTTTATCAGCAATCAGGGGTCTATCCCGGCAGGCAAACCGGCAAGTTACTCACCCAGTACCTGAATGGCTATGCTTTTGCGATATGCACCTTTACCCCGGTGAAATACAATCCGGCAAAAAAAACACTTACCTATTTCAGCAAGATAACTTTGAGGATTCAAACCCACGCCGATACTGAATCTAAAGCCTCGATTCGTCATTTATCTGCGTCGGAAAACATCCTGAACAGGGTTAAATCGTTTGCCATGAATCCTGAGATGATGGAGCGTTACCCCCAAAGAGAAGCCCCTTCCACAAACTACGGTTATCTTGTTATCTCTCCGGCTGGCTTCAAAAATGAATTTCAGCCATTGATCACCATGTATGCCGGAATGGGAATGGCGGTGCGGGTGGTTACCACCGATAGTATTTCCTTAACCATGCCGGGCATTGACCTGCAGGAAAAGATTCGGAATTTTATTATCAATCAGCGTCAGAACCACAACATTGAATACGTGTTACTGGCAGGAAATCCACCGCTGATACCATTCCGGGGGTTTTATTGTTATGTGCAATCAGGAGGTACACCGTATACGGATTCCAATATTCCTGCCGATCTTTACTATTCGGGTCTCGATGGCAATTACGATGCAAACGGGAATCATATTTATGGAGAGATTGCCGACAATCCCGACCTGTTGCCCGAAATTGCCGTTGCCCGTTTCACGGTAAATGATACGGCTGAACTGCGCAACATGATTCATAAAACGGTTTCGTATCAAACAAATCCGGTTCCCGGGGAGTTTACACGGCCATTGCTGGTGGGTGAATATTTATATAATGATCCGGTTACCTTCGGCAGCGATTACATGGATTTGCTTATAGATGATCATAATGACAATGGATATTTTACGCATGGCATTCCTTCAAACACCAACCAAATCGGAACACTTTACGATACCCTTATTTCTCCGCCTTTAAACCTATGGCAGTGGAATGCTGCGACGCTTCTCTCCAGGATCAACCAGGGAAATTCCTTCATTCATCACCTTGGCCATGCAAATACAACCTATATGATGCGACTGAACATGGGTTCCATAACAAATGCCAATTTTTCACAGGTCAATGGGATCATCCATAATTATCAAATGCTCTATACCCAGGGATGTTATGATGGCGCCTTTGATGCTTATGGTGGATGCATTGCCGCAAAAGCAGTCTCCATCGACAATTTTCTTGCCGCCGGTATTTTTAATTCACGATACGGCTGGTTTAACCAGGGAACCACAGATGGTCCTTCCCAGCACCTGGAAAGGGAATTTGCCAGTGCCATATACACCGATACCCTGCCCGAAAAGCATCTGGGTGCTGCACACCTGATCTCAAAGATTAAAACGGCTCCATGGATATCGCTTCCCGGAGAGTTTGAACCCGGGGCCCAACGCTGGTGCCATTATTGCTGCAATGTGTTCGGGGATCCGGCCATGGAAATCCGGACAGAGGAGCCGTCTGCCTTTACCAACATCGTGTGGACGGGAAATGTGGATTCTGACTGGAACAAGCCGGGTAACTGGAATCTGGCGGTGGTGCCAACAACTTTGTATGATGTCACAATACCCGCCACACCCAGCCACCCGGTCATCAATACCATCAATGCAACCTTCTGCCATAACATCACCATTCTGCCGGGAGGCAATCTTACCATTAATTCCGGCAAATCAATGATTGTTTACGGAACGGTTACCATGGCAGGCCAATAAACCACAGGCTTATATTTTTACTTTAAAATCCAAGTCGTATGAATAGTGCAATTTGCAGGCTTATTGTTTTATCATCCTTATTGATGGGGAGCATATATTCTCATTCGCAGGTCGCTATCAATAGCGATGGCAGTCCTGCGGCAACATCGGCCATCCTCGATGTCAAAGCCACCAACAAAGGGCTGTTGCCTCCCCGGATCAGCCTTGTAAGCGTATCAGATGTTATAACTATTAACTCTCCGGTAGCCGGATTGTTGATATATAATACAAATGCTTCCGTAACGAATGGTTGTGGTACCGGGTTTTATTATTTCAATGGTACCAAATGGGTTAAACTTGCTTCCAATACAACGCACTATCTGGGTGAATTGTACGGCGGCGGAAATATCTTCTGGCTTGATGAAACCGGGGAACACGGGCTTATTTCGGCGGTTACCGATCAGGGTACATCTGCCGGCACTCATTGGTTTAATAACATATTTAGTAACTATTCACCCCCTGTTTTTTAAATCCAAGGGTTATTAACAATTTTCAGGCTTGTTGTCCTGTTTTTATTCGCCATCTAGACGATATCAACCGTATTTTG
>CAIQUS010000146.1 GCA_903875045.1 uncultured Bacteroidales bacterium | reverse complement strand
TCATCAAGTCCCTCCGGACAACAATGGTTCAGAAAGAGCTATCCGAAATGTCAAAGTGAAACAAAAAATATCCGGCCAGTTCAAGACTTTCAACGGTGCTGAGTCTTTTGCAATCCTGCGATCGATTATTGACACTGCGATTAAAAATAATCTGAATCCTTTGCATTCTCTCTCCCAAATTAATGCCCTACATTTGTAGGGGGTGAATAGTTACCTTTCTCTTTCTTGCCAAATTCTTTTGAATATCGATTCATACTGAAATATAATTACCATTCTCATGTATAGCAATTGCCACAGTCCTTCTTTCTATAAATCTTGCAGCTTCTTCACATTTATTGTCTGCTATTATTAGAAATGTTCCGTTTGGACAAGTTTCAATTGGTCTTACTTGATTAATTAACATTTGTTCCATCCTCCTTCTTATGTTATCCTTATTGGTTCCATAAGCTGGTTCGCCTAATGCTTGGGCAATATCAGCAATGTTTAACACACGATTCAGTCAGCACGCATTTGCAATAAGAAAATTCCAAATTCGTATTTGCTCTGGTGTCATAATATAGAATTTATGAAATCATTAAATTTTTGTTTATACTTAAAGTCTATTGAATTGTCAACTAAGGTCAGTCCTTCTTTTAGCAGATGTGCATTTATAAAGGTTTTATTTTCTAAATATAAATAACAAAGCAAGTTGTTTTCACTATCGTATTTTACATTATCATATCTAAGAAATAATCGTCTCCCTTTTGTTTTATCAATTAAATACGAAATTGCTTTGCCGTTTACGATTGGGTTTTCTTTAATACCAATAAGTTTTATTGTCAGGTCATTGCTTAAAATAATTTTTTCCGGACTAATAATTTCTTTAACAGTGTAGAATTCTTCTCGCTGTGTAGAGCCGTTTTTGTCCAATTTAGATCCGAACTGTAATTTTTTTACATCAATTTTTTTGTCAAGTGCATGAGGGTCTTTGAAAATATATGGAAGTTCTTCAATTGCTTTTTCAAAATCAACCCCTTGATTTTCTTGTAATAAAAATTCAAATGTCGTTCCATGAATATCTTTTTGATTCACTTCCAATTTGACCTTAATAAATGGAATAAACTCAGAATTGATTTCAATACCTACTGAATTTCGGTATAGGTTTTTTGACACAAGTGAGGTTGTTCCACTGCCTGCAAATGGGTCAAGTACAGTTTCTCCAACAAAAGAAAACATTCTAATAAGTCTTCCAGGTAATTCTTCTGGAAACATAGCAATATGTCCGTTTTGTCTTGCCCCTGCAAAGTTCCAGTGACCTGCAAAGTTTGCATTCCATTCTTCGGCAGTCATTTTGGAAAGTTCTTTTTGCTCTTTGGTTGGCTTTGGTGATTCTCCCAATTTTTTGAATACAAGAATAAATTCATAGTCGAGTTTCAAAATACCGTTTCTAGGATATGGGTACGAACCCATTTGAACGCCCCCGCCTGTTGTGTTGGAAGTTGTTACCTTCTGCCAAATAATTGCACCCATATAGTCAAAACCGACATTTTCACAGAATTTGATTATTTCTTCACGAATTGGAATGACTTTGTAACGCCCATAATAAACTGCTCTTGCAAATTGATCGCCAATATTTATGCACAACCTGCAACCATTGTGAAGGGTGCGGTAGCACTCTTTCCAAACTAGATTCAGGTTGTTGATATAATTTTCGTAGCTGTCATGAAATCCAATTTGATTGTCAGTTCCGTAGTCTTTAAGCTGCCAATAAGGAGGTGAAGTAATTACTAAATGTACCGAATTGTCAGGTAACTCAGCCATTTGTCTACTGTCTCCAATTATTATTTTGTGATGTGTTTTCATTTCAATTTCATTTTATGCAAACTTACCTAAAATATCCGATTCTTATTCAGTATGCAATCCCATCGCTATGCTCATGAACTTTGAACAGTTCAACGACAAGGATTTGTTTCCGATAAAAAGGGGATAACCGTTAAATCGTCTTTACGGCTCAGGCCGATTTGAAAACGTCAGCCAATCCGATCATCAAAAAAACAAGTTTAGCAGGTATTTTCCGCTCTTTCAGGGATAAAATGATCCTCTGAAAAAATTTTGGCAGATAAGGCAATGGATTGTCCATCTCCGGTTTAAAGATAACCTGCAAAGTGCTTCTGCATGATCTCATCAATCATGTCCAATGTCAACGGTTTGTATTTAAAGCAACTTATCTCCGCCATTTTTTCTGCTCTGGTCTTGTCAGACGGATTTAAGGATGTTGTAAGCATAACAAAAATTGTATTTTCTTTTTGAATATATTCACGTTTGTTAAATTCTTCAAGAAATTCCCACCCGTCAACTACCGGCATATTGATATCAAGAAAAATTAATTCAGGCTGGCAATAGGAATCTTCAGGGGTTCCGCAGGTTCCTTTCGTGGCAATATAATCCAGTGCCTCTTTCCCATTCTCCAGAATTTCCAGATGTTCAGCAATGCCTGCTTTTTCAATCACGCGCTGATGGAGGAAATTGTCAGATTCATTGTCATCAATCAGCAAAACGCAGTTTAGCTTTTTTCTCATACAGGTTCATTGTTTTGAGATTGTAAATATAATATACTTTTCGGAATTGTTATTCCTGAAAGATAAATGGTATCCGATTTAACACAAAATTTACTCATTTCTTCGTACCTTTACGCCCTAATTTAAAACTACCTCTTTATGAGAAGGACTTTACTCATTATTGCCTCATTATTGCTCTTCATGCTGGCCGGGAAAACACAGTCTATTCCCGTTTCATCAGCTAATGACACTGCTAATTTCCCATATTGGATCCAAATGATGCAGGATCCTGCTGCCAATTTTTTTCAGACTCAGCGCGCTTTCAATATTTATTGGAACGGCCGCGAAATCACCAGAGGACATGGATGGAAAGTATTCAAACGGTGGGAGTACATGATGCAGAGCCGGGTATTGCCTGATGGCAGTCGTCGCGCCCCCGATGAAACCTTCAACATTTATAGTGCTTTTGAAAAAAGCACCCGTTCAACAAGTGGTTCATGGGTAAACCTTGGCCCCGCCCAGATCCCGGCCCCTGGACCTGCCGGCTATGAAGGATTGGGCCGGCTCAATGTGGTTGCCTTTCACCCGACCGACCCGAATAAAATTTTTGTCGGGGCACCTTCAGGTGGTTTATGGCAATCGGCAGACGGGGGCTCCACCTGGGTAACACATACCGACACCATGCCTACACTTGGCGTTTCGGCCATTATAATTGATTTTTCCAATCCTGACAAAATATTGATCGGTACCGGCGACCGTGATGCCGGCGATGCCCCCGGAATGGGCGTTTTTAAAAGCATGAACGGGGGGCTCACCTGGACACCTTCCACAACCGGTATGGGAAGTAAAACTGTGGGGCGCATGATCCAGCACCCTGCAAATGCCCAGATTATCCTGGCGGCCACCAATGGTGGAATTTTTCGTTCCACCGATGGAGGAACAACATGGGCCCTTACCCAATCCGGAAACTTCAAAGATATCCATTTTAAAACTGATGACCCTAACATCGTTTATGCCGCCGGCATCGCCGATTTTTACCGTTCTTCCAACAACGGAACTTCCTTCACAAAAATAACAGCCGGTCTCACAGGTGGTCAGCGCGGTGTCATCGCAGTAACCGCTGCCAACCCCTCTTATGTTTACTTTCTGCAGTCTGATAATAGCAGCGGGTTCAAAGGGCTTTACAGGTCGACGGATGCCGGTCTTACTTTCACTGCCAGATCCACCTCCCCAAATATCATGGATTGGTCATGCGATGGCAGTGGAACAGGTGGACAGGGCTGGTACGACCTTGCTTTGGCTGCCGACCCTGCAAATGCGGAAACCATCTATGCAGGTGGCGTGAATGTATGGAAATCAACAAATGGCGGCACTTCCTGGGTCATCAATTCCCACTGGTACGGAGGATGCAGCGTTCCTTCGGTTCATGCCGATTGCCATTTCCTTGGATTTTCACCTGTCAGCGGAAAGCTGTATGCCGGCAATGACGGGGGCTGCTGGGTCACCTCAAATGGAGGTACCAACTGGACTGACCGGACCGAGGGAATGACCATTGGTCAGATTTATAAACTGGGCCAGTCGATGACGGTCAAAAATAAGGTAATCAATGGTTTTCAGGATAATGGGTCCTACACCTTCACCCCGACCGGGTGGATCGCCACAGGTGGCGGCGATGGCATGGAATGCGCCATTGACTACGAGAATGCCGCATTGACATATCACACAATTTACTATGGCGACATTTACCGGAAGAACAACAATGGTGGCGAAACACACATTGCCGGCAACGGTGTGAACGGTATCAACGAAGGCGGTGCCTGGGTTACCCCGTTTTGCCTGAGCCAGGCCAATCACAAAGGCATGTTTGTCGGGTATAAAAACATCTGGAGATCTTCAAATGTTACAAGCCCTCCGATAACCTGGACTAAAATTTCAACCAATCTGGCTGGCTCCAACAGTTCCGACATGGCTGTGGTTGAACATTCTTCTGCCAACACCAGCATCTTTTACGCTGTCCGCTCCGATAACAAATTTTTCAGGAGTGATGATTGTCTCTCAACGAACCCCTCCTGGTATGATCTCTCAGGCTACTTGCCGGCAACCGGTACTCCGACAGATGTTGAAAGTCATCCGACCGATGAAAACATTGTCTATATCACACTGTCGAACGGCGTATATAAGTCAGTTAACAAGGGCTCTTCCTGGACCAACATCACAGGGAACCTGCCTGGAATCCAGAAAAACACCCTTGCTTATTACAAAAATGCACCGGAAGGGCTGTATGTTGGCACCGACGCCGGGGTGTATTACAAGGATGAAACGACCAATGGATGGATCCCATTCAACTTCGGCTTGCCTGCCAATGGGCGGATTACGGAACTTGAAATATATTACGACAACGACTCAGTTTCCCAGGATGCGATCCGAGCAAGCACCTATGGCCGGGGCTTATGGGGATCAGACATGTACCACACCATGCCTGCAGCCAACTTCTCCTCCAATCAAACACTTGTTCCTATTGGCTGTGCAGTTGATTTTACAGATATTTCAACCGGCGTTCCCACCTATTTTCAATGGGAATTCCAGGGAGGGGTACCTGCAACCTCCAACCTGAAAAACCCCCTGGATATCGTTTATTCCACCCCGGGAACCTATATGGTAAAATTAAAGGTTTGGAATGAATTCGGTGCCGATTCGATCACAAAAACAAACTACATCACGGTAAGCAGTACCTTATTGCCGGTTGTTGACTTTACAGCCGATCAGTTTGTTCTATGCGCCAGTGATGTTGTCCGCTTCACCGATAAATCGACCAACTGCCCGTCGGGCTGGCTCTGGAATATAAATCCGGGCACCATCACCTTTATGGAAGGAACTACAAATACCTCCCAAAACCCTGTGATCCGGTTTGACCAGGCTGGTCCTTATGATGTTCAACTGGTGTGTTCAAATGCTATCGGTATTGAAACACTCACACATCTTGATTATATTGTTAAAGATGGTTATTCACTGCCATTTATGGAATCGTTTACCTCCGGGATTGATACGAAGCATTGGCAGGTAATGAATCCGGACCTGGGAATTACCTGGGATACGATCACAGTTGGTGGTGTTCTCCCCGGGTCAAAGGCTGTTTATATGAATTTTTTCAATTATTCCATACTGAACAGGCGCGACCAGTTGATCAGCCCTGCACTCAACCTGACCGGGTATACCTCGGTTACCCTGAGTTTTAAACATGCATACGAACAACGTGTCCGTAAAGACTCCCTGATTGTCAGAATTTCTGACAACTGTGGTTCTACCTGGCAGCGTGTATGGGGCATGGGTCCTGATGGAACCCCGAATGTATTTGTTACACATCCAAGCACCGACAGCGCCTTCTACCCAAAATCAGCCAATGATTGGTGCGGCGGGACCTATGGCACAGGGTGCTACACCATCGACTTATCTCCCTGGGCCAATCAACCGAATATCAAACTGCTGTTTGAATCATATAACCGCTACGGAAACAACCTGTTTTTAAATGACATACAGATAAACGGGCCAGTCGGGGAACGTGAAGCAACCAACAAACAAACCACTGTGAGCATTTTTCCGAATCCCACACACGGTCAGTTTAACCTTTCTGTAACCCCTTGTGACCGTAAGGTCAATATGGTTGTTTTAAACCCCCAGGGACAAGTGCTGTACACCACAATGTTGGAGTCAAAGTCCGGGAAAATATCGGAACAACTTGATTTTTCAGGGTTTACAAAAGGCGTATACTTTGTTCAGCTTACTGGTGAGCAGTCAACATGGATTGAAAAAGTGGTAATCCGATAATATGAAAAGAAGAATATCTGCCATACTCCTTCTGACATTGATTTCCCTCCATTCCTGGGCACAAGGATGGCGGACTGCAGAAATGGAGGTCAATGTAATGATTGAGAATGTCTCTGATATTCAAAAGCTCCATTTTATGGGGTTTGACTATGAACCTTCATCTGCCGATGGCACCTCTGTAAGGATGTACCTGGTGCCTGAAGAACTGAAACAATTACAAAACAGCCACCTCAGGTATCAGGTGACCATCCCTGATCTTAACAGACATTTTGAACATTTCTGGGATAATCCCCTGGTCCCGCCAGGTTATTACACGTATGATCAGATTATTGCCATTGCCGACAGCCTGGCTTCCAATTTTCCCTCCATTTGTAAAAAAGTCATCTGGGGAACTTCCATGGGGGGACGTCAGCTTGCTGCATTGAAAATAAGCGATAATGCCGGCGCTGATGAGACCGAAGCTGAAATCATGTTTGACGGCGGCATCCACGGGGATGAAATCGGCGGATCACAAAACGTGATCATGTTTGCCCGCGATTTATGCCTCGGCTATGGTGCGGATCCCACCATCACCGACCTGATCAATAACCGGGAAATATGGTTGTACCTGATGGTCAACCCCGATGGAAGGGTCGCCATGTCACGTTACAACAACAACGGCGTTGATTGCAACCGCGACAATGGTTACATGTGGAACGGGGAAGGAAACAGCTGGGGCGCTTTTTCACAGGTTGAAACAAAAGCACTGCGCAACGGCATCCTCGACAACCAGTTTGTTGTTTACACCAACTTTCACAGCGGAATTGAGATTCTCGCCTATCCGTGGAGTTATCGTACTGATCCTACCAGGGATAATGAACACATTAACCAGATGGCAGGTGTTTATGCAAATGCTTCAGGATATTCAAACTTTCAGTACGGACAGGGCTATAACATCATGTACGCCATCAATGGCAGCACAAAGGATTTTCAATATGGAAGCCTTGGAAATATCGGCTGGTCAATCGAAATATCATCAGATAAGCAACCACCCTCGTCGCAGATCAGTTACTACTATAATGCAAATAAACCTGCCATGCTGGCGATCATCAACCAGTGCGGATGGGGTATTTCCGGAATGGTTACTGATTCAGTAACCGGTGAACCTGTGCGCGCTTCCATCTGGGTAAATAATTATTTCCCGGTTTACACCGATCCTTTGGTGGGTGATTACCACAAGTATCTTACCCCCGGAACCTATACGGTGAAGGTGGTTGCAAATGGCTACCAGTCAAAAACCGTGACGAATGTTATTGTTCCGGGCCAGGGAACAGCAGTTGTCAACGTTCACCTGGCACCTGCTTCCAACCATTTTGCCTATAAGGTAATGAGTTGCCGGATACCGGGAAATAATTTCGGTGACGAAGGATTTACACCCGGTTCGTTAGGCCAACCCGACGGAATTCCATACTCGCTCGGAAAAAACGGATGGATTGTGCTTGATATGGGTGATACCATTTTTAATGGTGCTGGCGTCGATTTTAAAGTCATCCAGTCTGGTACTCCTGCCAAAGAATTTACCGTTTCAGGCGGCAACAACATGGACGGCCCGTTTACCACCATCGGAGTGGGCACGGGAACAACCAGTTTCGATCTCAACACCGTTTCTTTAAACAAGGTCAGATATCTCTATGTCAAGGACAATGGCGCGGGTTCTGCTTATGGTACCGGAGCCGGGTTCAACCTCGATGCCATTGAAATGATCACTCAGCCACTCATAGTAAACTTTACCGCAAGTACCATTTCACCATGTACCGGGGAGGGTGTGAATTTCACCGACATTTCCAGCGGGAATCCCACTACCTGGAGCTGGTCATTTCCCGGAGGTACGCCCTCCTCTTCAAATTTACAAAACCCTTCAAACATTCATTATGATACCCCCGGAACCTACAATGTTTCCCTTACTGCTTCAAACGGTATCACCTCAGGCACAAAAACAAAGACGGGCTTTATCAATGTGGGACTTTCGCCGGTAGTCAACCTGGGAAACGACACATCTCTTTGTGCCTGGAATACCATTTTACTGGATGCAGGCAACCCCGGAGGAACCTGGCTGTGGTCAACGGGCGCCACAACCCAAACCATTCTGGCAGATTCTTCGGGAATTGGGTATGGTTCCCGTAATTTCTGGGTAAAGGTTACGAATTCAACGGGTTGTGAAACAATGGACACCATCAGAATCACCTTTCAAATCTGTGATGGAATAGAGGAGGTTGGAGTTCATCCGACTGTCACGGTTTTTCCAAATCCGTCGGATGGTCATTTCATGATTGATATCTGTGGGTTTGAAGGAGGTTCCTGGCAATTGTATTCCATGGATGGCTCCCTGGTGAAACAATCGGGAATATCGCTGAATAAATTCATCTCTGCAGTGAATGTCAGTGAAATACGAAAGGGAATCTATCTGCTGAAAGTTCAGAAAGGAGATACCATCCTATTGAAAAAAATCATCCTCCAAAAACCAATGCCTTAAAAAAGGTCAATATCTGTGGCTTTGTCAATCAGAAATGCTTTGATCTCTTCTTCGGGAACGGCAGGTACAAGGTATTCAATAGATTCGAAATAATCAATATCCTCGAAATATGACAGTTGTGCCCTGAATAGTTTTTCTGAAAACATTTGATCGTAAATCTTGCAGGCTCTGCGGGATATTTGTTCAACTGAGTAGTGGTTTTTCAAAATAAAAAAGAGATCCACATAATCTTTCCATTTGGACCGCCGTCCAAGGGCATACGCTTTCATCGCGGCTAAATCTATAAGTTCCGGTAACCTGAGATAATCATTTAATTTGATTTTTGCATCAATTTTAAAAGGGTACTGGAAAAAAGTAAATTTCACATCGTGAATGGTCACATTCATTTGTTCGGTAACTCTTCTGGTTATGGTATATGGAAAATCAAATGCTGAAATTTCTGTTACAATGGTCTTCGGCCTAAGCGCGTTAAATTTAAAAAGGTCAAAATCTATTGACCTGCGATGTCCAAGGTGCAATGCAATTGCTGTTCCACCAACAAGATAATACTCCCGGATAAAATGCTTTACCAATGGCAAAAGTTCAAGTTGGTTTTCCGAAAAAATTTCTTTATGCATATCTCGAAAAAAACAATGAAAAAAAATTATGTATTTCCGGGTAATAGTTTAGCTTTTTCCTTCCATCAGCACCGAAGAAAATATGTGATGTTTCCTTTACCCCGATGATCTTCAGAAGTGTTTTAATATTATTCAAATCCCCGTAATTTAATATCGTTTCCACCAGGAACTCAAGACTGATATCCTCCTTTTTATCGTCGGGGGTATACCAGAAAAGATGACTGTTTTCGCGGATAAATGCTTTTATTTCAGGACTGTTCAAGGTGTAATTATTAATCGATTAGACAAAGATAGTGCTTTTTTCGCAAACAAAGGTTTTGAGGCAGGTTACACTTTTCACAGCCGGCATTTGCGTATCTTTGCCTCACAAATTCGGTTTATGCAGTTGTTTTATGTTTCAGGGGTTGAAGGCAATTTCTGTGAACTCAGTGAGGAGGAATCATGGCATTGCATGAAAGTGCTGCGACTGGGCACAGGTGATTCAATTGACCTGACAGATGGTTTGGGTAACTTCTATCACGGACAATTAACAAAAGTTCATCACAAAGGCTGTCTGATTGAAATTTCAACCAAACATTCAGTTCCTCCGAACCCCTGGCATCTTCATATCGCCATCGCGCCAACAAAAAACATCGACCGTTTTGAATGGTTCCTCGAAAAAGCCACCGAAATCGGTATCGATGAAGTTACTCCGGTATTTTGCGAACATTCTGAACGGGAATCGGTGAAACTTCCAAGGTTGGAGAAAGTGCTTGTTTCCGCCATGAAGCAATCGCTCAAAGCCTGGCTGCCCAAATTGAATGAACCTGCAAGGTTGAAGGATTTTTTTACCCGTGATTTCACAGGACAAAAATTTATCGGTTATTGCGAAACCGGTAACGAATCAGAACTGCATCATATTCATATCCCTGGTTCTGACACATTGATCCTGATTGGCCCTGAAGGTGATTTTTCCAAACACGAGGTAGAACAGGCCATCAAATCAGGGTATACTCCGATCAACCTCGGTTCAAGCCGATTACGCACCGAAACCTCAGGAATCGTAGCCTGTCATACAATCAACCTGATTAACCGCATCAACCCCACCCCACACCCTGACCAATTCGTAAATCGTAAATCGTAAATCGTCATTCGTAAATCGTCATTCGTAAATCGTAAATCGTAAATCGTAATTCCACCCAGTCCATGATTTCCACCAAACGTCCAACCCTTTTCAAGGCAGTTCTGCTCCTCTCTCTCTTCACCTCCACCTCCTTCACCCCGCCGTCTTTCCAGATCGCCTTGCTGAAATATTCAGGGGGTGGCGACTGGTATGCCAATCCCTCGTCGCTGCCGAACCTCGTAAAGTTTGCCAACCGGAATTTATCGACCAATATCAATGAAGATATTGCCACCGTTGAAGTTGGAAGCCCCGACCTCATGAATTACCCTTTTATCCACATGACCGGGCACGGGAATATCGTGTTTTCTGACCAGGAGATTCAAAACCTTAGGAATTACCTTATTTCGGGAGGGTTTCTTCACATCGACGATAATTATGGAATGGACAAATACATCAGGCCCCAGTTAAAGCGGGTATTTCCGGAACTGGAATTGATTGAATTGCCTTTCGACCATCCGATCTACCATCAAAAATACAATTTTCAAAACGGGTTGCCCAAGATTCATGAGCATGACGGAAAACCACCCCAGGGGTTCGGACTCATCTATGAAGGCCGGCTGGTTGTATTTTACACATTCGAATGCGATCTGGGTGACGGTTGGGAAGACCCCGCAATACATGGAGATTCTGATCCGACCCGTCAGAAAGCGCTGCAAATGGGAGCCAATATACTCCAGTATGTATTTACAACAAAGCAATGAAGGTTAAAGGTTTCAGGTATCGATTTTGTGAATTAATCATTACCTTTGTAGCATAAAAATTTCCACCCTCAAAATAATCCACATGAAAAAACTTACTTTGTTCCTGCTGACTTGCATCTTTTTGGCATTGGCTTCAGCCACGCTGGTTGCACAGGACAGCAAAACCGTATTTCCCCCAAATTACCAGGTCGACACACGCATCGACAACATGGGTTACTGGCGAAAATGTGCAGAAGCCGGGTTAGTCCCTGTGCAGCCTTTTGCACCTGTTCCTCCTGCCCGTTATAATGGCAGCAAATTGCTGATGCGTGGCACTTCGGTGATCGATTCACCGGATGTTCTGGTTACAACTGAACCATCCAACTCAACCCAGAGTGAAAATTCGATTGTCATCAATCCCAATGATAAAAACATGTTGCTGAACTCCAACAACTCCACACCTCAACCGAGTAACGGCACCGTAAAGGGGGCTGATGCACTCAAAACATTTGATGGTGCAGCCACATGGTCCGGTACTGTTGAAGGTGCCGGCGGACCCAACTCCGGCGACCCTGCCGCAGTTATTGACCTGAACGGAAGATGGTTCATTGGATACATTGACAATGCAAGTGGCCAGAGTGTTTCATATTCCGACAACCAGGGTGCCACCTGGACAGTAAGCAAGGTTGCAACCGGAAGTGCGTTCAACATGCTCGACAAAAATCATCTCTGGGTCGATATCAGCCCGTCAAGTCCTTATAAAGGCTACCTGTACAATGGCTGGATGGTTAGCAACAACATCTATGTTTCACGTTCGGTCACAAACGGGGCGAGCTGGTCAACCTCGGTGAACATCAGTGCAGCCACAAATGCCGGCAGCCACAATCAGGGTATCAATTTCAAATGCGGACCCGATGGTGAAGTTTACGCAGCATGGGCTGTTTACGACAGTTGGCCAAGTGACGAAAAAGCCATCGGTTTTAACTCATCAGCAGATGGTGGGGCTACCTGGGGAACTGCTTTCAGGGCGCTCAACAACATCAAAGGGATCCGAACCGTTGGCGTTTCACAAAATATGCGTACCAATTCTTTTCCTTCCATGGCCGTTGATTTAAGCAATAGCCCTTACCGCGGAACGATCTACATTGTATGGACAAACACCGGCGTTCCGGGTGTTAACGTTGGCCCCGGAAGTTCTGTTTACCTGATAAAATCAACCGATAAAGGTGTTACCTGGTCTGCTCCAAAACGCATTAACTCTGATTCAACTGCTGGCAAACATCACTACCTCCCATGGATCACCTGTGATCAGGCCAACGGCTATGTCAGCCTGGTTTTTTACGACAACCGAAATTGTGCCGCATCTGAAGCCGAAGCCTGGATGGCCTATTCTACTGACGGAGGCAACACTTTCGAAGACATGAAAGTAAGCGATGTGTCTTTCACCCCTGCTCCTATTCCCATGATGGCATCCAAATACATGGGCGACTACCTTGCCATCGCCGCTTATGATGGCAAAACATTTCCATGCTGGACAGATACACGGTCGGGACATTGTCTTACCTACGTTTCCCCGATTGACATTATCATACCGCAATCTGCCATTGAAAATACTGCAAACATACTGAATGACAGCACCTTTGGAAATGACAACGGATTAATGGATTACGGTGAAACCGAACTCATCGGGCTCAAGATGAAAAATACAGGCAATGCCGCAGCAGATGCTGTTTCTGTTCACCTGACGTGCGACAATCCCTATATTACCATGCTTGATTCCATTAAAGAATATGGCCATTTTGAGGTTGACGAGGAAAAATACATTGCAGATGGTTATAAATTCAAAGTAAACGATTCCATCCAAAACAATACCCCGGTGATGTTTACTGTCAAAGCCATCGATTCGAAAGACAGTATTACATGGAGCACTTTCCAGATCACGGCACATGCCCCTGATGTAACCATCCTCACCATGACCATTTCCGATCCTCCACCGGGCGGCAACGGAAACGGCCGCCTCGATCCGGGCGAAGAAGCCACTATTATGATCTCCACCAAAAACTTTGGTATATGGGATGCAGAAAATGTTGTAAGTTCACTTACTTCCCTCAATTCGTATGTAACTATCGGATTGCCAACCTTTAATATCGGAACACTTCATGCCGGGGAAAACGTTATCGCATCCTTCCCTGTAACGGTAAACGATGCTGCTGCCATCGGGTCTGCTGCACAATTGCACAATGTAGCCACCTCCAGATACCGGGTAACTGATAAAATCTTCAACGCCAAAATCGGGCTGATCGTTGAGGACTGGGAAACCGGTAATTTCTCGAAATTCCCATGGCAATTCACCAATCCCGCCAAACCATGGACGATTGACCCTGTTATTAAATACGAAGGCAACTATTCGGCAAGGTCGGGTGTTATTTCCGACAATGAATCCTCCGGGCTCTTTATCGAATACAATGCCTCCATGGACGACAGTATCTCATTCTTCCGTCGCGTTTCAACACAACCGATCAAGGACGTTCTGAAATTTTATATCGATGGAGCCGTTGTAGGATTGTGGTCAAATTTCATCGATACCACCTTCAAACGCTATGCCTTCCCTGTAATGGCAGGCCCTCATACTTTCAAATGGGTTTATGAAAAGAACAATGCCACTGCCATGGGTCTTGATGCTGCATGGGTCGATTTCATCGTGTTCCCGCCACAATACAGAACCACCGCCAGTGCCGGTGGCGATGCAGACATTTGTGCAGGCAACACTTTTCAGTTACACGGTATGGCCGACAGTTATGATTCGGTCAGCTGGTCAACCAATGGTACCGGGGCGTTCAGCAATCCACTCATTCTGAATCCTGTTTATACACCAAGTCCACAGGATATCACAGACGGCATGGTAAGGTTAAAACTGACTGCATTTGGCAATTCCAGCGTTGACACGAACAGCATGATGCTGATGATCTATACCACCCCGACCGCATCGGCAGGTGGAAATGGTTCAATTTGTAAAGGACAAACTTACCTCACAAACGCTACTGCCAATGCCTATAATTCACTGCATTGGGAAACCAAAGGGGATGGGACATTTGATAACCAGACCATTCTTCATCCGGTTTACACACCCGGACAGCAGGATATCCTCAGTGGCTCTGTCAAACTGAAGTTTTATGCGATAGGTTCCGTTACATGCCCGCTGGCATCAGACAGTCTTATGCTTACCATTCACGGAATTCCTCAGATTGACCTCGGAAAAGACACAACCACCTGTGCCAATGCAGCAGTTGTGTTGAATGCCTCCCTTCCGGGTGCATCATCCTATCTGTGGCTCCCTTCATTGAAAACAACTCCTTCCATCACTGTCGACTCGCTCGGAATCGGACTTCATTCATCAAAAATCCTGGTTTTTGTATCCGATCAGAATGGTTGTGTCGGGAAAGATTCTGTGATGGTTGCTTTCAAAATTTGCGGAGGAATTGAAGAACTTTCCGGCGTGAGTGTTCAGGTGTTTCCAAATCCAAACAGCGGAATCTTCACACTTGAATTAAAAACACTGAAGCAGGAAAAGTTAGACATTTCCATCATGTCACCATCCGGTGAAACAGTTTTCACCAGGCGTGGAATGGAGATTTTCGGAGTTGCAAATGAAAAAATCGATGTGAGCCGTTTATCCCAGGGAAGTTACCTGCTCAGCGTTTCAAATGGTTCTGGTACCCTTATCCGTAAAATTGTCATTCAAAAATAAAATTTCGTTCAGAATTTTTAAGCCCGGCCTTTCACCGGGCTTTTTTTTTGGACATATCAAAATTCTTTTTACCTTGCATCAAATATCCGAATATCATTCCGATAACCTTTAAAACTGATCCCATGAAAAAGCTGTTCATTTTAACAGGTATTGTGACACTGATCCTGATGATTTCATGCAATCGCACAAATGAAACAAATGCCGTGATGTTGGATAAGGGATGGAAATTTAAAACCGGGGATGATCCGGCCTGGGCAACACCAGCGTTTGATGATGCCTCCTGGGCAACCATTGATCCCAAAAAAATATGGGAAGACCAGGGATATAATGGATACAATGGATTCGCCTGGTACCGGTACAAAACCCTGATCCCCAATTCGCTGAAAGATCAAACCAGCATCAGCGACAGTTTAAAAATCCTGCTCGGTAAAATTGATGATTGTGACCAGGTTTTTCTGAACGGGGAACTCATCGGTGTAAACGGCCGGACCATTTACAGTCAATCACCATCTTCGCAGGATTTCACCAGGGAACAAGGCAAATGGTATCTTGAACGACGGTATATCCTTGCAGCGAATGATCCACGCATTCATTGGGATCAGGAAAATCTGATTGCTGTAAGGAGTTATGATCAGGGAGGTGCCGGCGGCATGTTCTCGAAACCCTTCGAAATTTCGATGACCGGTCTCTCCGACCGGTTGAAAATCGATTTAACCTCATCGCCGTTTGCGATCAGTGGGGATAGCCTGGTTACCAAAAACTTTTCCATCGTAAACCTTACCGGGAAAGAACAACTTCAGGGAGAATTGGTAGTAGAAGCATTGCATTGCAACAATGGGATCCGTTTTTTTTCAGCCTGTTCCAGGGTTGACCTGGCACCTCACTTAAAAATCGATAAATCGGTGAGTTTTTCAGAAGATATTGCTTCACCTGCCATGTTCAAGGTGACTTTTACGGAAAGTAATACAAGAAAATCGATCACCGCTAAAGCTGAAATTCCCTATATTCTTACACCAAAACCGCCTCTCACCCCAAGGATCAATAGCGCAAAAGTTTTTGGTGTCCGGCCATGGTCTCCCTTTCTGTTTAAGGTTGCTGCAACTGGCCAGCCACCCCTGAAATACAAAGCGGCCGATTTGCCGGAAGGCCTCACACTCAATCCGGAAAATGGCCTGATCACCGGTTCCCTCAAAAAGAAAGGTGAATATATTGTGAAGTTAACTGTTGAAAATCAGCAAGGTTATGCCGATCGTGACCTCAAAATCATCGTTGGGGATATCATCTCTTTGACTCCTCCCATGGGATGGAACAGCTGGAATTGCTGGGGATTGAGTGTAAGTGATAAAAAGGTCCGCCAATCGGCAAATGCCATGAAGTCGACAGGACTGATCGACCATGGGTGGACCTATATCAACATCGACGACGGCTGGGAAGACACCCATGATAAGAACGGCAACATCCTCACCAATGCTAAATTTCCGAACATGCCGGCACTTTGCAGCTATGTTCATTCACTTGGGCTGAAGATAGGCATATACTCTTCACCAGGACCTAAAACATGCGGCGGATATGAAGGCAGCTACGGTTTCGAGGCAAAGGACGCCATGAATTATGCCAGTTGGGGAATCGATTACCTCAAATACGACTGGTGCTCTTATGGTAACATTGCACCCAATCCCACGCCGGAACAATTGAAAAAACCTTACAAAGAGATGAAACATGCCCTGCGGAAGGCAAACAGGGACATTCATTACAGCCTATGCCAGTACGGCATGGGCGATGTATGGTCCTGGGGAGCCGAGGTGGACGGTAATTCATGGCGCACAACCGGCGACATTGAAGATACCTGGGAAAGCTTATCAACCATTGGGTTCAGCCAGGGAAAATGCTCCCCATGGTCGGCACCCGGTCGCTGGAATGACCCCGACATGCTTACGGTTGGCTGGGTTGGCTGGGGACCGGCCTTGCATTATACCCGCTTAACCCCCTCCGAACAGTATACCCACATCTCATTATGGAGTTTGCTTGCAGCACCTTTGCTGATCGGCTGCGACCTCGAACAACTCGACGCTTTTACCCTGAACCTCCTCACCAACGATGAGGTCCTCGCCATTAACCAGGATCCTATGGGAAAACAAGCCATGCAAATCCGCACCTCAGATGATTATGAGATTTGGGCACGCGACCTTGAAGATGGCAGCAAAGCCATCGGCCTTTTTAACAAAACTGAAAAGCCATTGAACGTGCCAGTCGAAATGACCGACGTTCAACTTGAAGGCAAATGGTTATTGCGTGATGTTTGGACACAGTGTGACCTCGGGAAGGTTCGCGGGCACTTTGAAATGAAAGTCCTTCCGCATGGCGTAAGGTTGGTGATCCTCAGGCAAAATCAATAAACCGGATTTTATCCATTTCATTGATTTTTACCCCTGTTGCACCGGGTGAACTTTTTTTGTTGATACTGAAATTATTTTATGGATTGATTATGTTGCATTTGTTTTAATTATTAGTTTTGTACAAAATTTAACAGTACTCTCATTTCTTGCCAATTCTGAGGGGAACTTCCCATTCTCATTGACAAAAAAAACCAAACAACTAAAACTATGGCAAAAATTACAAAAGAAGACGCGTTAAGGTATCACGAAGAGGGCCGTCCGGGTAAAATCGAAGTTATACCAACCAAACCACACAGAACTCAAAGGGATTTGTCACTGGCATATTCCCCGGGAGTTGCTTTTCCTTGTCTGGAAATTGAAAAAAATTCTGATGACATTTACAGGTACACCTCCAAAGGCAACCTTGTAGCTGTCATATCCAATGGCACAGCCGTCCTCGGTCTGGGAGATATTGGCGCCGATGCCGGTAAACCCGTGATGGAAGGGAAAGGGTTGCTCTTTAAAATTTTTGCCGATGTGGATGTGTTCGATATCGAAGTTGAAACCCATGACGTTGAAAAATTTATCGACACCGTTAAAAATATTGCCGTCACTTTCGGTGGTATCAACCTTGAAGATATCAAAGCCCCGGAATGTTTCGAAATTGAAGAACGATTAAAAAAGGAGCTTCAGATCCCCATCATGCATGATGACCAGCACGGAACTGCTATCATCTCTGCTGCTGGTATGATCAACGCACTGGAAATTGCCGGCAAAAACAAAGAAGATGTAAAGCTGGTGGTAAATGGAGCCGGAGCATCCGCAATAGCATGCACCAAACTACTGGTATCCATCGGAGTTAAAAAGGAAAATGTCGTTATGCTCGACACAAAGGGTGTCCTGCGGAAAGACAGAACTGATTTGAATAAATACAAACAGATTTTCGCCACCGATCGTGATATCCATACCCTGGCCGAAGCGATGGAAGGGGCTGATGCCTTCCTGGGATTGTCTTCCAAAAATGTAGTTTCAAAAGAGATGGTTCGTTCAATGGCGCAGAATCCGATTGTTTTCGCCATGGCAAACCCCGACCCGGAAATCACTTACGATGATGCCATGGATGCAAGACCCGATGTGCTTATGGCAACAGGCCGGTCTGATTTTCCGAACCAGGTTAACAATGTTCTGGGGTTCCCGTTTATTTTCAGGGGCGCGTTGGATGTCAGGGCTACCTGCATCAATGAAGAAATGAAAATCGCAGCTGTTTATGCACTGGCCCGGCTGGCCAAGGAAGATGTACCCGAAAATGTCAGTGAAGCCTATAATGTTAAAAGTCTGATTTTCGGAAGGGAATATTTCATTCCAAAACCATTGGATTGGCGACTGATTACAACGGTTGCCCCTGCTGTTGCGAAAGCAGCAATGGATTCGGGTGTTGCACGAAGGCCCATTACCGATTGGGAAGCCTATAAAACTGAGTTGATGCTCCGTCTTGGGCATGAAAACATGCTTTTACGCGGGATTACCCAAAGAGCCAAACTGCATCCAAAACGGGTCGTGTATACAGAAGGTACCAATCTGAAAATCCTCAAAGCCGTCAATGAAGTATACCATGAAGGAATTGCCCACCCCATCCTGTTGGGAAATGTGGAGGAGATAAAACAAATTATCGCTGAAAATAATCTTGACATTGCAGATGTTGCCATCATCGACCCCAGATGTAAAAGCCAGGAGGAGAGAAGAAGCCGTTTTGCCGAAATGATCTGGAAAAAAAGGCAGCGGAAAGGCATCACAAAGGATGAAGCTTACGAGTTGACCTACAACAGGGATTACTTCGGCATTATGATGGTAGAAACCGGTGAAGCTGATGCAATGGTTTCAGGTGTTTCCCATGAATATGGTGAAGTGATGGGACCAGCCTTGCGGTTGATCGGCCCAAAGCCAAATTTACACCGGATTTCCAGTATGTATATCGTTTTCACCAAAAAGGGTCCCTATTTCTTTGCCGACACCACGGTTAATCTCGACCCTGACTGGAAAACCCTTGCGGAAACTGCCTTGCTAACCGCTGAAATGGTTCGCAGGTTCAACATTGAACCTGTTATTGCGATGCTCTCGTATTCCAACTTTGGATCAGTTAAAACAACTGAACATACCCTGGGACCTGAAAAAGTACGGCAGGCAACAAACTATTTACACCAGAACTATCCTGATTTACTGGTTGACGGGGAGATTCAGGCAAACTTTGCCTTAAACAAAGAAATGTGCAATTCCAAGTTCCCCTTTTCGAAAATTGCCAACCATGATGTAAATACATTAATATTTCCGAATTTAAGTTCCGGGAATATTGCCTATAAAATCATGCAGGAAATTGGCGGGGCGGAGGTCATCGGGCCTGTTCTGATGGGGATTAACAAACCAATCCATGTAGTTCCAATGGAATGCAGTGTAAGAGAAATCGTTCACATGACTACCATCGCAGTAGTTGATGCCCAGTACACCGAAAAAACAGAAAAATAACCTGTATTCATTTTAGTATTTATAAAGATAAAGGAGAATTATGAGTTTAAGTATTATTGGAAGATCAATTGCGGAGTCTGTTACGCTTAAATTAAACGAAACAGCTGCCATTCTCAGAGCAAAAGGTGAACCTGTAATTCATTTAGGAATAGGTGAGCCAAAGAGCAAAGCCCCTTTAGATGCTATTGTTGCAGCAGCAAGCTTGCTCAATACGGGTGAAATCCGATACACACCAGCCGATGGCATTCCTGCCCTCAAGCAGGCAATCGTCCGCTATACCGGGGATATGTATGGC
This sequence comes from uncultured Bacteroidales bacterium, assembly GCA_903875045.1. GTDB lineage: Bacteria > Bacteroidota > Bacteroidia > Bacteroidales > FEN-979 > CAIVAT01. The sequence goes on along the minus strand of CAIQUS010000146.1, from coordinate 20,281 downwards.
CGAATCGTCTCACCGGCCAATGTAATTGCCTCGGGTGGAGCGAAACAGGCCATCATGGTTGCATTACAGGCAATACTCAATCCGCAGGATGAAGTTGTTTTCCCTGCACCTTACTGGGTAAGCTATCCTGAAATGGTTAGATTATGCGGGGCCATCCCTGTACCTGTGCTGCCCGAAGATGGCAGCTTCTATCCAACTGTGGCAGATATTGAAAGAGCTTGTGGGTCTAATACCAAAGCCATCATCATCAACAGCCCGAATAACCCGACCGGCGTGATGTATTCGGCAGCTTTTATTGCTGAAATCATTGAATTTTCGGAGAAAAAGGGAATTTACCTGATCATGGACGATATCTATCACAGGTTGATTTTCAATGGAAAGAAACCAATCAGTTGCTACAATTTCCTGAAAACCAGTGTAGATGATTCTAAAATCATTGTAATCAACGGTGTTTCCAAGCAATATGCCATGACCGGATTCCGTATCGGCTGGGCCGTTGCCAATAAAAAGCTGATTACCTGCATGACAAATATTCAGAGCCATCAAACTTCAGGGCCTTCGGTTGTACTGCAGGCTGCTGCTGTTGCTGCCATCAATGGGATTCAATCGGGGGTTACCAACCTCTGTATGACCCTTGAAAACAACACCAACGTGATGATGGATCAGCTTAATTCCTTCGAAGGCGTCAGGGCCACCCGTCCGGATGGTACTTTCTACTGTTTCGTCGACTTTAGCCACTACAGCAAAGATTCAAGCAAACTTGCCTATTTCCTTTTAGATAAGGTCAGGGTGATTACTGTTCCCGGCAAGGAATTCGGTTTGGATGGGTACCTGCGGCTTTCAACCTGCGGGTCAATCAAAGATATCACCCAGGGTATTGAACGTATTAAATGGGCCCTTGATCCGAATTCACCGAATGAATTGTTTATCGGCGACCGTAAACTGGTAAGAGATTGGCTGTAAAAGTAATTATTGGATAATTAAACCACATATATTATGTCAAAATATTTGAAGTTTGAAACACCTGCTCAAAAGCAGGCTGCAAATTTAAAAAGTGAATATGGATTAGCGAATCATGGGTTGGTATATCTTGAACGAGTGTATTGGAACCTTCCGGCACCGGCCTTGTATGAAGAGGCCATTTTTCGCAATGAAGGAAAAATTGTAAACGGTGGAGCCCTGCAGGTAAATACAGGGAAATGGACTGCCCGGGCTGCAAATGAAAAATATTTCGTTCAGGAACCTACCACCGAGGATAAGATCGACTGGGGCAAAAACAACCGGCCGCTAAGCCCTGAAAAATTTGACGGAATTTTCAGCCGTTTACAGGCATTTCTGCAAGGCGAAGAGCTTTTCGTTCAGGATGTTTACGCAGGTGCCGACCCTGATTACCAGATGCCTATCCGCATTATTACCGACACCGCCTGGCAAAGTCTGTTTGCCCGGAATATGTTCATGACCCTGAATACGCTCGAAAAACACAAAACCCACATCCCGGCTTTTACCGTGATTGCTTCTCCGTCATTTAAACTTGATCCGAGAATTGACGGCACCAACAGCGAAACAGCCATTGTGATTGATTTTTCAAAACGCCTGGTGATTGTGGCCAACACCCAATATGCCGGGGAGATTAAAAAATCAATCTTCACCGTAATGAATTACCTGATGCCTTTGCAGGATATCATGTCGATGCATTGCTCGGCCAATGTTGGTAAAAATGATGATGTCGCATTGTTTTTCGGGTTAAGTGGTACAGGAAAAACTACCTTGTCCGCCGATCCCAACAGAAGGCTGATCGGAGATGATGAACATGCCTGGAGCGATGAAGGTGTTTATAATTATGAGGGTGGCTGCTACGCAAAAGTCATCCGCTTATCTGCTGAGAACGAACCGGAAATCTATGATTGCACCCGAAGGTTCGGAACCATTCTGGAGAATGTCGTTTTTGACCCGACTTCCCGGAAGATTGACCTGGACGATGATCAGATCACAGAAAACACACGGGCCTCTTACCCGCTCGAATTTATACCGAATGCCATCCCGGCAAAAATGGTTAAGGCGCATCCGAAAAACGTCATCTTCCTCACCTGTGATGCCCAGGGTGTCATGCCCCCAATTGCCAGGCTTGACATGAACCAGGCCATCTACCACTTTATCAGTGGTTATACATCGAAGATTGCCGGAACCGAACTGGGTCTCGGCATCGAACCTGAAATTGCCTTCAGTGCATGTTTCGGAGCCCCTTTCATGGTGCATCATCCATATTATTACGCCGACTTGCTCAGAAGAAAAATTGAAATGCATGGCGCCAAGGTTTGGCTGGTAAACACCGGATGGGTTGGAGGTAAATTTGGCGTTGGCAAACGCATCAGTATCCGGCATACACGGAACATGCTAAATGCGGTTCTTGACGGGGAGCTCGACAATGTAACGTTCAGAAAAGATAAAGTATTCAACTTTGATATCCCCTCAACCTGCCCCAATGTTCCGGATAATGTACTTGATCCGTCAAACGCCTGGGGAAATAAGAATGAATACTGGATGAAATATGACGCCCTTGGCTCCAGGTATATCGAAAATTTCAAGGTTTTCATTGAAGGATGCCCTGAAGAAATCGTTAATGCCGGTCCGAAAAGGATAAACCTGTAAGTGGAGTATTCGATAAATTTTGTCTGATTTGCCTGTGTACCAATCATCAGCCTACCATAAGTCAATTATAATTATTAACCAAAAAACCAAGATGTCATGAGTTCATTAAAGTCAAAATTTGTCGAAAAGGCTGTCCCGGTTGCAGCTGAAGTAAAATCATTGTTCAAGGATCACGGCAATACCGTCATCGGTCAGGTCACCATTGAATCGGTGATTGACGGAATGAAGGGATTGCCGGCATTACTCACGCTCACATCAAAACTTGACCCCCAGGAAGGAATCAGATTCCGCGGTTATTCGATTCCGGAGTTACGGGAAAAGCTGCCGAAACTGGGCCCCGATGATGAGCCATTGCCAGAAGGTTTGTTCTACCTGATGCTATTGGGCGAATTGCCTGAATTTGATGATGTGATGGAGATTGGCAAAGAATGGAAACATCGTGCTTATGTTCCCGATCATGTTTTCAGGGTACTCGATGCCATGCCTAAAGATTCTGCACCAATGGCCGATTTCAGCGCCGGGATTTTAGCTTTGGCTACAGAATCCAAATTCCTGCAGGCATATAATGCAGGAGTAGGCAAAAAAGAATACTGGGATTCTACCTACGAAGATGTAATGAACTTTATCGGTCAATTACCCGTTCTTGCGGCTTATATCTACCGTAAACACTATTTTAATGGCAATGTTATCGCGCCGGATCCCAATTTGGACTGGTCGGCAAATCTTGCCCACATGATGGGCTACGATGATCCTGAAATCTACAAATTATTCAGACTTTATCTGACGATTCATGCCGACCATGAAGGCGGTAATGTATCAGCACATGCCACACACCTTGTCGCCTCCGCTTTAAGCAATCCATACTATTCTTATGCAGCTGGAATGCTTGGACTTGCCGGACCGCTTCACGGTTATGCTAACCAGGAAGTTGTTGCCTGGATTCTTGATATTCTGAAGGAAATTGGAACTGATACTCCGACAAAACAGCAAATCCATGATTTCTGTGAAAAAACCATTGCAGCCGGAAGGGTCATCCCTGGTTACGGTCATGCCGTTTTAAGGAAAACAGATCCACGGTTCGAGGCACAACGCGAATTTGCCGCCAAGTATTGCCAGGGCGACAGCTTCATCCAGGTTGTTAATGATTTGTATGAAATTGTACCGCCAATTTTAGGATCGCTTGGTAAAGTGAAGAACCCATGGCCGAATGTTGACGCCTATTCCGGATCATTGCTGCGGCATTATGGAATCAATGAAGCACCATTCTACACAGTCCTTTTTGGCGTTTCAAGAGCTTTGGGCGTGTTGGCATCATTGCTTTGGGACAGGGCACTGGGCTTACAAATTGAGCGGCCTTCATCGTATACCCTCGAATGGTTTCAGGAAAAAGCCGGATTAAATAAATAACCTAAAAATTAAAACAACATGAAAGTTACAGTAGTTGGTGCAGGTTTGGTAGGTGCAACATGTGCCGAATCAATTGCACATAAAGATATCGTGAAAGAAGTGGTTCTGCTTGATGTCAAGCAAAACCTTGCAGAAGGGAAAGCCCTGGATATGTGGCAAATGTCGCCCGTAGATTTATTTGATACGCGGATACACGGTTCTACAAACGATTACAGCAAAACGGCCAATTCGGATATAGTGGTGATCACCGCAGGTGTTCCCCGAAAACCCGGAATGAGCCGTGATGACTTGATCTCCATCAATGCAGATATCGTGAAAACCAGTACGGAAAACATTATGAAATACTCGCCTGATGCGATTATCATTATTGTTTCCAATCCATTGGACGTCATGACCTACTGTGCATACCTGACTGCAAAAATTGATTCGCGCAAGGTATTTGGAATGGCTGGCATTCTTGACACGGCCCGGTATGGCGCATTTTTGGCAGAAGCTCTTGACTGTTCCCCCAAAGATATCCAGTCGATATTGATGGGCGGTCATGGCGACACGATGGTTCCATTGCCACGTTATACAACTGTTAGCGGAATTCCTGTTACCGAGTTGATCGGGAAGGAGAAACTTGATGCCATTGTTGAAAGAACAAAGAAAGGCGGCACCGAGATTGTCAACCTTCTTGGAACTTCAGCATGGTATGCCCCTGGTGTTGCAGCTGCACAAATGGTGGAAGCAATTGTTAAAGACCAGAAAAGAATCTTTCCTTGCTGTGCATGGTTACAAGGCGAATATGGCCTGAAAGACATCTATCTGGGTGTTCCGGTTAAATTAGGCAAAGATGGCATTGAACAGGTCATCGAGCTTAAGTTAAACGAAGAAGAAAACCAACTGTTGTATTCGTCGGCAAAAGCCGTAAGAGAAGTAATGGATGTTCTTGATAAAATGAATGCAGCCAAATAAACCGGGATATTTTCCCTGTTAGGTCCAAACACCCCTGAACTTTTTTCACCTCACCGAGAGTGACAGAATGTTCAGGGGTGTTTTATTTAAATTTATTGTGACCATTTAATCACCTCCTCTTACCATTAAAAAATTAAATATATTGCTTTTTCTTAAATACGAAATATAATTGTATTTTAGCATGAAATATTCATATTAATTTTTTAGCATTATGTCGACAGGTAAAGTAAAATTTTTCAACGAAAGAAAAGGGTTTGGTTTCATCCTGGATGATGCAAGCCAGCAAGACGTTTTTGTTCATGTAAGCGGGTTGGTGGACAAAATTCGTGAAAATGATCAGGTTACTTTTGATCTGACCGAGGACAACCGTGGTAAAAAAGCCATCAACGTTCGACGAGACTAACAGGTAATCAATCGAATGACAAACAAAAAGAGCGAAGCTATCACTTCGCTCTTTGTATTTGTGACACAGCACAACAGTAATGTGAACTACTTGTTCAGCATAACCGGCATGACCAGCATCAGAATTTCCTCATCCTTGTTGTCATTGTTAAGGGGAGTAAGAATACCTGCACGGTTCGGAGCCGACATTTCAAGACTGATCTCCTCCGTGTCAATATTATTCAGCATCTCAAGGAGAAATTTTGAATTAAAGCCGATCTCCAAATCTTCCCCATTGTAAGAGCAGTTAAGCCTTTCCTTGGCTTCGTTTGAAAAATCAATGTCTTCGGCGCTCAAAATCAACTCCTGTCCAGATACTTTGAACCTGATCTGGTGCGTTGACTGGTTTGCAAAAATTGAAACACGACGGATCGTGGTCAGTAAGGCATGACGGTCGATGGTCAGTTTATTCGGATTTTCCTTTGGAATAACAGCATCATAATTGGGGTATTTACCATCTATCAACCGGCAAATCAAATGAATATTGGCGAAAGAGAAGAACGCATTTGTTTTATTGTATTCAATTGTAACCTCCACTTCAAGACTTGATAAAATATTTTTCAGCAGGTTCAATGGTTTTTTAGGCAGGATGAAAGATGCCGAATTGGCCGATTTCAGGTCAGTGCGTTTATACTTAACAAGTTTATGCGCATCGGTGGCAACGAAGGTTACGTCATCTGGCGAAAGTTCACAGAACACACCGGAAAGGACCAGGCGCAATTCGTCATTTCCCGTTGCAAAGAGGGTTTTATTGATAGCCTTTGACATGAGTCGTGCATCAACCGCAATCGCAGTGGTATCTTCCAGGGCTGGTGTGCGGGGATACTCCTCGCTTTTATGTCCAGAAAGTTTATATTTCCCTTCTCCCGCTGAAATTTCGATCATCAGGGTGTCAGGATTTATAGAGAATGCAACCGGGATATCCGGGAAAGTTTTTAAAGTCTCGACCAATATTTTGGCGGGGATACAAATACTGCCGGTCTCTTCAGCCATATCGGGTTGAATATTCACACGCATGGTTGTTTCCAGGTCGGAGGAGGTAATTGTTATTGAATCTTCTTTAAGTTCAAAAAGAAAATCATCCAGAATGGGCAAGGTATTGTTCGTGTTGATGACACCCAGGATAGCCTGTAGATTTTTAAGCAGCAACGTACTGGAGATGATAAATTTCATAGTTCTGTATTTATTTTAAAATTGTTCAAATATACGATAAAAAATTGTTGGTCAACATTTTTAAAATCAACGCGCGCTTTCGTCCCTGACCTTTTTTCGCCTGAAGTCAAATTTTTTCTCCTCCCCTTTTAGAAGCCTTTTAATATTTTTCCGGTGTGTCACGGGAATAAAAACAGCAACAAGCAACGAAAGTCCGAGCAGCCCAGGGTGCCTGATACCAATAATGAAATAAACCACGAGGGGGAAAGTAATTGAAGCCAGCACAGATGAAAGTGACACATAATGGGTAATGGCAAGGACAATGATAAAAACGATCAGGACAAGTAATATGGCTAAAGGGAAAAGGGAAATTCCAACGCCTGCGATGGTGCCAACCCCTTTCCCGCCTTTAAACCCGACATAAACCGGGAACACATGGCCCAATACGGCGGCAAGCCCCATTCCAATCCTGACATAAATCATAATTTCCGGGCTCAACCCGGGAACCGGCAACCAGACGGCGAGTTGCACTGCCAGCCATCCTTTAAATACGTCAAAAAGCATGACCGGTATACCAGCCTTGTAGCCCATTACCCTGATCACGTTGGTAGCACCTGCATTTCCGCTTCCATGTTGCCGTACATCTATTCCATAAAACAATTTACCGATCCATACAGCAGAAGGAACAGAACCCAGCAGGTATGCCACCAGGATTTCAAGCAGGATATAAATAAAGGTCATCCGTGGAGGAATTAGCAGAAATACATTTCAGGATGCAAAGTAAAAAAAAATCCGGTTAACTATTCAGTTTCTTTGTCCTGAAATTTTCGCAGAAAATCCCTCCTCTTTTTTTCCTGGGCAGGTGCAATTTGAAAATTTTTGACCAGGTTATGGATTTTCTTATTCGCCGACCCTGACTGTATGTCTTCCCTTACAAGGTCATTAAAAGAATTGTCCGAAGATAAGACCTGCATTTGGTTTCCCTTAAAATAAAAGTAGAACCAGTCATCGGGCGATAATTCCAGGTAAACGGTGATCTCATCACCCCCTGTTCGCTTTTTAGTCATTTCGATGGTCCCTTTGGCATATCGGTTTATCTGGTTTTTTCCGACATTGGCAATTCCGATATCGCCATACGACAGATATGATTTTGTGGAGGAGTCCCATTTGAACGAAACATCAGCCAGGAAAATAGACCGTTCAAGCACTTCAGGAAATTTTTTGTATTTCCCCAACAGGGCAAGTTCATTTTTAACACGAGTAAACTCCTCTTTTTCGAGCATGCTTTCGATGGCCATGGCGTAATTTGTCTCCATGAGTTTTACTCCGGGCATATTCACTGCTTCAAGTTTAGTGCTGAAGCGCTGAAGGGCGCGTTCATAAAACGGAAAATCAAACCCCATGGCACTACGTATCCGCACGGAATCAGGTATTATGAAATAGTCAAAATTTCCATAATTTTCAATTTTAAGCCCCCCGGACTTCATACTCAGGTTGAGTTTTCCTTCGCCACGTAACATACAGTTCACAGTGTTCAGCGAAATGTAATTGCCGCTCAGGGAAATGTTTTTCAGCTTCTCTGGTTGTGAAACACGAAACTCCGCAGCGGTGATATTGTATTCAAGCAAACCTTCTGCGGTTACAATGGTGCTGTCGCTGAAACTTATCTTGCGTCTGAAAAAGGACGGTTGAATTTTAACCTCCGTGTTATAAAACATCATCCCCAGGGTAATGGGTTCAAATTCGCTATTTTTCAAAGGGAAGATGACAGGGATTTGTACATTCTCAGGATCGATGGAACTGTTAAATTTAACCCATTCGGGTTTTCCCTGAAAACAGTCTGTTATTGGATGAAAACCTCCGGTAAAGATCAGGTTTTTATCATTGGCATGCAGGGAAAATGCACCCTTAAAAGCAAATTGAGGACTTAACAAGAAGGCTGCAGAATCACCGATGCTGCCCTCGGCAACAGTTTGCAAAGAAGGATCCACCGTGATCCGGTTGAAGTGGATCTTTTCCCGTTCGCCGGTTCGTTGCCGGTAATCGTAGTCCCCAAAACCAGTATAATTTTTTCGCGAGGCGATAGATACCCCGGCATTGTAAAACTGATGAAACCGCGATTTTGAATTGGCGATGATAATGGCATGTTCAAGGCTTTTTATCACAGCATCCTTTAAAATCGTCACTTTGCCGGAATCAGGGTAAATGGCAGCATCGGCCACTTTGATGATTTTCACGTCATGTGCATTGATCACATTTGTCCTCAAATTGTAGATGGCTGTTGCTGCAAAAAATTTAAGGGAATCCTGCATCGGATGTACGGAAATAAACTCGGAGCCTGTATAAGCCTGATCAATATATTGAGCCAGGTTCAAAGAATCCGGCAACAACTTTTTGGACTGTTCGTTCGACAAAAGGATCTCCTCACTGTCAATAAGCCAGTCGAACCGGTCCATCGAACACATGTATTTATTGATAGGAAATTCAACCTTGGATATGCCCACATTTGATTTGAATTCCCCTTTGCGGCTGTCAAAATCGAAATGAGTCTGATAATTCTTCGTTGAAATGGTCAGGTCGGCCAAATCATAAGATTTGATACGGAAATTGGCAATAAGTGCATCGTAGGTTCTGCGTTTGAATTTAAACCCCCTCGAGTCCATTTCTGCATCTTTGATCCTCACAGTGCCATCGCCGCGTAACAACTGGGGCGTTAGGGCAAGTTTACCGCTAAAGGTCGACTGATCGTTGTACATTGCTAGGTCTTTACTGGTACTGGAGATTACAAGGGAATCCCTGTATGGCATCCAGAATTCGGTTACAGAATCTCCATGAACAGCAGGGAATTCAGCCGCCCCTGCAACTTCTGTCATGGTGAAATTCTTTGCAAGGGTCTTCATTGAATCAGGAAGGAATACAAAATCCTGGGACAAGGAGTTGGAGTTGAGATACCGAAGTTTCCCGTTACCACGCAATCCACGATCACTCAGGTCGATTTTTGCATAAAAAGTACCCTTGCCGCCATAAACAGGAATCCCGCTGCTATCAGTGGTTTTTTCGATCCCGAGTGAGTTGTCGGGCCGCACCTTCATCGGTTCAACGATTTCCGGAAAAATGCCGGCAGTGGTGAGGACACCATTGAATTTCAAGCTGTCAGTGGCAAGAACATCCATGCTTTTAATGGTAAAAGGATTGACTTCATAGAAAAACTTATCCTTTGTATATACCCCTTTTTGTGTTGAACTTTTACTCCAGTTGACGAAAGCATTGTTCCGGTTGGAAAAAACGGGGTACTGCGGCAGCATCTTCATCCCCGATTTATTCATGGGGTCATCAATCAGCAAGTCACCACTCAGATTTGTGATAGCTGTTTTAATCTTGACCAGCGGATAGGTTCCCTTTTCCGGATCGAAAGTTTTGCTCCTTACATAAAATAACATGGAATCGACCACTGGCAGGTTGAGTTTGAATTTACTATAGTTGAAGGAACATTCATTGGCGTAAAAATCAAAAAGGCCTGCCTCCACTTTGCCACTGAATATAAAATCGAGATCCTTTTTTAACACGATCACCTCATTCTTAGGATAAATATTCACCTGCTGCGAATCACTGAGTACAATTAAATGGACACCCTTTATTTTCAGGTCGAATGAGTCAAGACTGAGCACTCCGTTCACAGCATCTTTCACAAAAGAGTTAAAATAGATCACATCATAGTCTGCTTTGCCAGCCTGTGCATTTACGTAATCGGTCAGTTTTTTGTTGGCATGTGCTATCTTCTCATCAAAATCATAAACCAGGAAACCCCTGTTTGAAAGTGTAAGGAGCTGAACTTCCACCTGTTCAGAAGGTAGTCTCATAAACGATGTAAGTTCCTTCAGTGTGAAATTGTCTGATTTTCGTTTAGAGAGAAAACTTTTAATAAGGTTTAATGGATTCACTTCATCAATTCCCCTGAGCCGTTCATATCGTTGAAGAGAGTAGTAATTGCTGGATTCAAAAACGGCTTTGCTCTCCTTCGTGGGACCTTTCATCATGGCGAAATTAATTGTCGACCCTCCGACAGTCCAGTAAAGCGCCTCACAATAAATCTCTATATTATGGTATGAATCAAACCATGGACTGACCATCGTAGTGCGCTCGTCCTTGTTAAAGGAGATTTCCTTTAGATTATCCATGTATTTTAATTGCAACCCCGGATGAAATATTGAGTCACTTTCGTAATAAATGGATATGGATGCCATGCTGCAATCGATCCGATCAGGACGGATGATATAGATTTTCGATCGGGCTATGACAAAATCTTTTCCATCTTTCTTAAAAAACAAGCAGGCATCTTCCGATTTCCCCCCTGAACCGATGATTCTGCTCCCCTCCATGGCAAAACCACCCAGGTAGTCAATGTTATTGAATAACCGGGAGATTCCTATCTTTTTATTATAGGAATAAAACCTCGGATAAGAAGCCTTTTCTTCGGTGACATCTGCAAGTATTTTGTCAACATATCGCCCGGGAATGGCTGCCGGAAAATATTTTTTATGTGTAAAGTTAACTGAATCGGCCGAAAAGGTCGAAAACCGCATCTTGATTTCATACCTGTTCAGTGACGCAAATATTTTATCAGGTTCTTCGCCAGCCCGTTTCCAGTTTACCAATCCTTCCTGCCCTTTCCAAAAATTGGTAAGCGGGAAATAAATTCCTTTCGTACCGTAAATATTCAAACTGTCGTCACTGGCATAACAAACCAGGTCCGACTTCTGAAACTCGATTACCGGTACGGTATCGAATGAAAAACTGTAAACAGGCCGGGTAATTTTCCATTTGGCTGTTGTTGATTTATATACATAGTTGTCAGCAAAAAGGTTTGTGGTGGCCTCAAGAAAGATCACAAACTTCCGTTTGTTCTTATCAGCGAGAAGTTTGATCAGAATGCCCGACCAGGGTGTGAAATAGGTCATGGGCTGATGACTGTTGATAAAGATATTGAGGGCATTGATGTAATTAAAAAAATCGGGATAGGGCCGAACTTTCCTTTTAATCATCTCATTGGCAATCGCATAAATCATCTTCTTTTGCAATGGTCCAAACTGCTCCTGGTTCCATTTTAGTACAAACTCTTCCATCACAGGAGCAATGGTCTTTTTTTCACTGTCGGGCAGGTTAATAAAAACACCATTCAACTCACCAATAAATTTGGTTGAATCACCTGAAAATCCTGCTTCTTTTTGCCCGTAAGAAGCTAATGAAAGGCAAGCCAATAAGCTCACCCACACCAATTTTATGACATTGTCAAACGAAGATCTTCTCATTTTTCAAATTTAACACCGACCCATTTATTATCTGTTTTGTGACCGATATAACGAAGCCCGGACTTTTCCGCTACATCCCTGATGTGATCGAGATCCTGCTCATAAAAACCACTCATCAATAAGGTTCCATGATTATTCAGAAACTCCGTATATCCGGGAATATCCTGCAGAAGCACATTCCTGTTGATGTTGGCAACAATGATGTCATATCCCGGCAGGGGTATTGCATGTATATCACCCTGGATCACTGTAACCTCCGTTGCATCATTTTTTTCCATGTTATCAAGGGCGTTGGCGAAGGCCCAGTCGTCATTATCGATAGCTACCACACTGTATGCCTGCATTTTGTGTGCAAGAATGGCCAACACGCCAGTGCCACATCCCATATCGAGTACCCGTTTCCCTTTCACCTCCTCCATCATGAGTAACCCGAGCATCAGGGAGGTTGTTTCATGGTGGGCGGTACCAAAGGACATCCTGGGTTCAATTACAATATCGTATGTCATGTCATCCGCCGGAGCATGAAAGGGGGCCCTTACCCTGCATTTTCCGGAAATTGTAACCGGTTCATATTCACTTTCCCAAATGGCATTCCAGTTTTGAGCTGCAATTTTCTGAAAAGTGTACAGCATCCCGTGTTCATCATGCATTTGTGCCAGGTAGGCTGCAACAGGAGCTTCCTGATACATATCTTCACGGATAAAACCCTGGATGCCTGAATCCATTTCAGTAAAACTTTCAAAGCCCAGACCGGCTAATTGGGCAATCACGATTTCCGGGTCAAAACCAGCGAAATTGGTGATAGTGACTTCGATGTAATCCATGGTTAAAAGGATGTTGCTATTTGAAGGAATTCATCTGGCTTCAGTGAAGCACCTCCTATGAGGCCGCCATCGACATCGGGTTGGGCGAACAATTCACGGGCATTTTTGCCATTGCAGCTGCCACCGTAAAGGATCGTTGTTTCAACAGCCGTTGAGCCATCGTACTTTTCGGCAATCAAACCCCTGATATATGCATGCATCTCCTGCGCCTGCTCCTTGGTTGCAGTAACTCCGGTTCCGATGGCCCAAACGGGTTCATAGGCGATCACCACATCCAGAAAAGATTCCATCGAAAGGTGAAACAACGATTCCTGCACCTGTTTTTTTACCACTTCAAAGTGCTGATTGGCCTCCCTCTCAGGCAGCACCTCGCCACAACAGAAAATCGGACGGATATGATGTTTCAGCAGGGCATCCACCTTGCGTTGCAGGAATTCATTGGTTTCGTGAAAATATTTCCTGCGCTCCGAATGACCAATGATGCAGTAGGTTACATTTAGTTCCTTGAGCATCAGCGGACTTATCTCGCCGGTAAAAGCACCGGAATCTTCGGGGTAGATATTTTGGGCACCGACTTTAAAATTTGATTCGAAGGCCACATCGGTGGCCATTTCGAGATAAATTGCCGGCGGACAAAGAATGACTTCCGCATCTTTGAGATCCACATCATCCAGTGCATCTGCGATTTCTGTAATTAAAGTTTCAGCTTCGGAAAACGTTTTGTTCATTTTCCAGTTTCCGGCAACGATTTGTTTTCTCATTGTTTATTTAGTTAAAGGTTTAGTTGTTTTTCAGGTAATCGAAGGACGGTACCCGATCACTGTATCCTGATCCTCGGATCCAGCAACCCATAGATAATATCCACAAAAAAATTAATAATGATCAGAATGATGGAGATAAACAGCACTGCACCCATTACAACAGGGAAATCATATTTATCCAGTGCGTTTACGATCACCACCCCGATCCCTTTCCAGTCGAATACAAATTCTACAAAAACAGCCCCGGCCAACAAAGAGGCAAGCCAGCCCGAGATGGCTGTTACTACAGGGTTTAAAGCATTTTTCAGGGCATGTTTCAATATAACCCGTGATTTACTCAAACCCTTGGCTTTTGCAGTTCGGATATAATCCTGGGTCATAACTTCGAGAAGTGAATTTCGGGTAAGCTCCACAATAATAGCGAGTGGCCTGATTCCCAAAGTGATGGCAGGAAGAATAAGGTTTTTGAGATCAATGTAAGCGCCGCGCCCGAAATCATCCACCGCGTAAAGGCTTCCGGACATTTTTAGTCCGGTAAACCGAACCAGTACAAATGCAAAAATCCAGGCATTCAGGATAGCGACAAAAAAAGAGGGTAACGACATACCAAGCACAGAAAAAACAAGTGCTGCCCGGTCAATAAAACTATTTTTGTAAATGGCACAAATTATTCCCATAGAAATTCCAATCACGATTGCAAATGCCATCGCAACAAGGGCCAGGATGATGGTGTTAACAAACCCTTCTGCAAGAATATCGGAAACATTCCTTTTAGACTGGTAGGATCTGCGAAGATAAGGCTCTTTCAAAACCACAGATGAACTGCCCATTGATAACACTTTCAGCGTATTACCATATTTTCCCGGATCCAAAAACCAAAAACTCTCCTGATCGGTATTGTTGTGAAGTGAAACAGGAGAGAGATCGTTCAGATAATTTAAAAACTGCATTGTCAGGGGTTTATCCCGGCCAAGATCTTTGTTGATTGCCACTACAGAAGCACTATCTGCACGTTGGCCAAGCATCATACGGGCCGGATCACCGGGAAGAATATTGAACAGGAAGAACACCACGACAATAACCCCAAACAGAACCAGAATTCCATACCAGAAACGTTTTAAAATGAAATGGAACATTTTTGATTTACGATTTAGGATTTATGATTTACGATTTACGGATTAGTAAGGTTTATGGCTTGATATATTTTACATCAAAAATCGTAAATTTAATATCGTAAATCTATCTGATTTCTTACTTTTTCAGATATTTCTCCGTGATCTCATCATAGCCAGGGAAATCGCGGAATCCCCATTTATCAACCACAATGCCATCTTTCAGCAGGATAAGGCCGGGGCTGGAACGCACCATGGTCTTCAGAACCACATCATCGGAGTTATAGTAATCAAAAGCAGTTCCATTATCCATCCTGAATTTTTTGATATCAGAAGGCAATGAATTGGTGAGACAGATAAAGGAATATCCATCCTTTATCACCCGTTTATAGAATGGCAGTATTTTGCGGAAACCTTCCTTGTTGGTTCTGTTCAAATCGTATGCGACCAGGATGAACTGGTAATCGGGATTATCCAGAACACTGGAAGTGAAATCGGCACCATGCTGATCCTCCACTCGCAGCACCAAACCCTGGTTTTTATTGGGATCTACTACCCGCTGGCTTTTAAAAATCCAATCGGCTAGCCAAATCGAGTCATTCCACGGGTAATTCGGTGACACATATTCCTTTTCTTCACCGGTTTTCTTATTTTTATAGGTAACATAAAAAGTAACCGGTAAAATTTCGGTTTTATTCACCCGGTTTCCAACCTTCCATGCCATGAAATCGATCAACGGCAGATGCTTGTAACATTGAATGGACATGGTTGAAAATGCGATGGCTATGATCAGCAACATGGTGATATCACCCCAGGCTGGCAGGAGGCTTCTGTATTTTTTCCGCCATGCAAAGATGGGAAGAACAAAAGCCATCAGGATAACATTTTTTATAAAAGTTTGTATATTCGTGAGCTTCAGTGCATCACCAAAACAACCGCAGTCGGGAACAAGGTTATAGACAGCATCAAAAAAAGTAAGGATTGTAAAAAAAATCATGATAGGCAATAACAACCATGCTGTTTTTCGAATCCAAAGGTTGAACAGCAGGCTGATTCCGGTTAAAAATTCAAGTACACACAGAAAAACAGTCAGGTAAAGACTGAAGGGGATGAAAGCAGGGATGTTGAAAGCAATAAAATAATCCTCCATCCGGTAAACCGTTCCCAACGGATCAATTCCTTTTACAAACCCCGAATAGACAAAGACAAGTCCGACAAGTATTCTGAAAACAGTTCTGAGAATTTTCATATTCCATTTATATTAAAGTAGATGCAGGGTCCCCCATGAAATTGTACCATTCGCGTCAGAAGACATCCGGCAGAATTCATGAAGTTCAGTATCGTTATAAAATCAGAGGCTAAAATTAAGAAAATTCCTGATTGATTTTGAGAAAAACAATCATAAATTTTCGCCCCCATTTTTCTAAAATAGCGTAACTTTGTTGACAATGGATTGAACTCTGCAATTCAGTCTGGGATTAACATTCCCAATTGGAGAAAATTATCTGACACGGGATGATGGATCACTATTCATATTTATCAGTGTATCTGTACCTTGATGAATCGGTTCTGACATGGTATGATTTTTATTATATTTAAACATATTTACATCGTTATTGTAAAGAAAATCAATACGCTGCTAACAATCAAGACAACATGACGAAAGCTGTCTTTCACTTTAGGACACGCTTGACGGTGATATTTTTCATTGCTGTCATGATGTTGTTATCGTTGGCAGACACTATCAAAGTTCATGGTGCTAACCGCTTTTCTGTGATCAATGGCAATTGGAACGCAACTTCGACCTGGTCTGGAACTTCAGGGGGAACCGGTGGAGCATCTGTGCCGGTCGCCGGCGATGTTGTTACGATTGAAGGGGGCCATAATGTGATCGTTACTGCGAATGCAGTTTGTGCATCCATCTCCTTTACTACAGCTACAGCGACATCTCTGACCATCAACTCATCAATAACCCTTAATGTTTCAGGGGCGATTACCATTCCCCGACCAGGTACCGGAATCAACACCCTTGCTGTTGGAGCTGGAATTTTAAATGCGGGCAGCATTGCGTTTACAAGCGGTGGAGGTAACGTCAGACACCTGATGACCATTTCCACTGGTACGGTTACCGTAACAGGTAATGTCACTCAAACCGGCAGTAGTGGCAGTGCTTCAATTACCTTTACCGGTGCAGGAATATTGAAATTGGGGGGTACCTTTCTGACTGCTGCGACAGGCACTTTGACCCCTGGCACAGGTACTGTTGAGTATAATGGGACAAGTTCACAAACAGTTGGCGATTTTTCATATAACAATCTTACCCTCAACAATTCATCAGGTGTATCACTTTTTGGCAACACAGCTGTAAATGGAATTCTGAATTTAACCAATGGAATATTATCAACAGGAGCAAACACTATTACGGTTACCAATACCTCTTCCTCCGCTGTTACCGGCGGATCAATTACACGGTTTATCGACGGACCACTCACCTGGTCTCTGGTATCGGGACAAAACTACATTTTCCCGGTTGGGGCAGGCTCCGTATATTTACCCTTTGGCCTTACCGGCTTAACCGGTACAGCACCACGGCTCAGTGTGGATGCGTTTTCAGGGATTACCGGAGGTTCGGCTTCCAGCCCGCTCACCTCTCTCAGTAGCACGGAATACTGGTCGGCATCAGTCGTTTCCGGCACCTATACAGGCGGTTCAATTTCTCTGACGCGTCAGACTTCACTGAATGAATTAGATGCAATCGCAAGAAGCACCACCCTTTCCGGAGCTTATTCCACGTTGCACGGAACAGTTAGCGGTACATCTCTGATAAACTCTGATAATACCGGAAATTCACTGGGATTTTTTGTGATGGCCTCAACCAAAGCTATTTCCACCGGTTCCATTTCACCCACCGCATATTGCCAGGGAACTTCCGTCTCTGTTCCGTATACTATTATTGGTACTTTTAACAGTGGAAATGTTTTTACTGCACAGCTATCAGATCCTGGTGGCTCTTTTGCCAGCCCGGTCAGTATTGGATCCCTCGTTTCTCAAAATTCAGGAACAATCAGCGCAACCATCCCGGTTAACCAGGCAAATGGCCAGGCCTATCGGATCAGGGTAATTTCTAATAACCCCAATGTAACAGGAAGCGACAACGGGGTGAATATCGGCATTGGCCCCCCTATCATCACAGGCACCTATCCAGGCATCACTTGTGGACCGGGACCTGTTACCCTGAGCGCAACAGCTTCTGCCGGGACTATTAACTGGTATGCAGCCCTGACTGGTGGAAGTTCATTAGGAACTGGCACAACCTTCACTACGCCAAGCATATCCACCACAACTACTTATTACGTTGATGCAACTATTGGCAATTGTACTTCAACACCCAGGACCTCTGTCCTTGCCACCGTCATTCCACAGGCTACTATTACAGCAGGTGGTGGAGGTACGTTTTGTTCGGGTTCTGATATAACACTCACAAGTTCAGGAACCAACATCACCAATCAGTATTGGACCGGTCCAAACAATTTTTATTCTGTGGAACAAAATCCGGTATTGACCAGCGCAACTTCTGCAATGAGTGGCACATACACGGTGACCGGAAGTAATTTAAGTGGCGCAAACCTCCTGATCAATGGCGATTTTGAATTGGGAAATACCGGTTTTACCAGTGGATATACAGCAAGTACTGACCTAACACCTGAAGGCACATACGCGGTCGTCGCGAATCCAAATTCAGTTCATCCTGATTTCATTAATTGTGCAGACCACACTCCTGGCGGAACGCTGCAGATGGTGATAAACGGTGCCACGGTTGCAGGCGTTACCGTATGGTCTGAAACTGTAAATGTGGTACCTGGCACCGACTACCAGTTTACCTATTGGATTCAAAGTGTGGTTGGTTACAATCCTTCCCAACTACAGTTATACGCAAATGGAACTCCGGCCGGACCGGTTTATACCGCATTAACCCCAACCTGCCAGTTTAAACAATTCATTTATAACTGGAATACCGGAGCAAGTACAACCGTAATATTATCATTGGTTAATCAAAACATTATCGCCGGTGGAAATGATTTTGCCCTGGATGACCTTGTATTCCAACCGGTTTGTGCAGCAAGTTCGGCTGATGCCCCATTGGGCAATACACTCCCACAGCCCGACTCACCGATGAGTTCATCGGTGATCGTGGTAGTCAATGATGTTGTTACTTCGGGAACCATTGGCAATGCACAAAGTATTTGCAGAGGTGCAACACCGGCGGCATTATCATCCCTTACTGCAGGAACCGGCTCTGGCACTATTACTTACGAATGGCAAACCAACGCATCAGGAAGTTTTGTTACCATTGGGGGGGCCACAGCAGCTACCTATTCTCCCCCAGCCTTAACTGCCACAACAATTTATCAGAGAAGGACAGTATCTTTTAGTGGTGGTACTACCTGTTATTCACCCTATACAACGACAATAACGATAACTGTTACAGGACCTACCGCAGTTGCAGGTGGCCCTAATACAGTTTGTCAATCGGGCACTCCTGCTGCAATAACGCTGAGTGGTGCCAGTTATAGTGGAGGAGCTACAAGTGCTGCCTGGTCGATCATTTCTGGTGGAGGAAGTTTGAGTTCTACAGCCCAAACATCAAGTCCTTCTACAGTGACGTATACTCCTGCTGCAAATTACAGTGGTATAGCCATTTTAAGGTTGACAACAAGTGGGGGCAGTTGCGCTGCTATAGCTGACCGGACTATTACAATCAATGCTTTACCAACCGCCACTGCAGGTACAGCAATTTCGACCTGTTCAACTTCTGGTGCCATTAATATTACAGCCGGAGCCAGTGCTACCAATTATTCAAGTATTATTTGGTCCTCCAATGGAACAGGTACATTTACGAATTCTAACTCATTAACAACAGCAACCTATAATCCAAGTCCCACTGATATTACGGCCGGGAGTGTTGTCCTGTCACTAACAGCAACAGGAAATGCACCATGCGGAAATGCTATATCGCCCAAAACCTTAACGATAACAACCTTGCCCGCTGCAACGATTTCGTATGCTGGTTCTCCATTCTGTAAAAGTCTTGCCACAGCACAGTCTGTCACCAGGACAGGTACCGCCGGGGGTACTTATTCCGCTTCCCCGGCCGGGTTAACAATCAATGCTTCCACAGGTGCCATCACCCCCTCCACAAGCACAGCCGGAACTTACACTGTCACCTATTCCATTGCAGCTGCCTCAGGATGCGGCATCGTGACCGCCACAACTTCCGTGACAATTACCCCCGTGCCAACCGCATCCATCAGCTATGCAGGTACACCCTTCTGTACATCTGTTTCCGCTGCCCAATCAGTAACCATCAGCGGCACTGGCGCTTACACTGGCGGTGTGTATAGTTCCACTGCAGGGTTGTCCATCAATGCATCCACAGGGGCCATTACGCCAGGTACCAGTACTGCAGGAACCTATACCGTGACCTATACCATTCCGGTCTCAGGCGGTTGCGCTGCCGTGCCGGTGACTACTTCTGTGACAATAACCGCCTTACCGGTTGCAACTTTCAGTTATACCGGTTCACCATATTGTTCGAATGCAGCCAATCCAACGCCAACATACAGTGGCGGTGGCATTCCAGGAACATTCTCATCCACTGCAGGGCTAGT
>CAIQUS010000145.1 GCA_903875045.1 uncultured Bacteroidales bacterium | reverse complement strand
TGAAAAGCAAGCTCTTTGTTTGCAATAATTAGTTCATCTGCCCGCTTACCCTTCTCATTATTTTGAAAGGCCAGTTCTTTGTTCGCAATGATTAATTCATCTGCCCGCTTACCCTTCTCGTCATTTTGAAAGGCAAGTTCCTTGTTCGCAATGATCAGCTCTGCCGCCCGTTTTTCTTTTTCATCATTCTGGAAAGCCAGTTCTTTATTGGCGATCCTTAACTCAATGGCCCATTTTTGCTCAGTAATATCTCTGGCTACTACTACAGCACCAAGCACATTTGCGGCATCGTCTTTATAAATGGAACCGTTAAATAAAACATTCGTCAGTTTGCCATCTTTGATGGTTAACGGAAAATTTTTCACAAAACCTTTTGCAAACACCTCCTGATAAACTTCACGGGCTTTTGGCGGGTCGGTGAAATAAATGCCGAAATCGCTGCCTTTCAAACTTTGGCGGGAGGAGTCTGTGATAATTATAAATGCCTCGTTCATGTCTGTAATCTTCCCCTGCGGGCTAATGGTCACCATGGGGTCGAGGCTTGCTTCTATCAAGCTTCTGGCATATTGATTTTCCTTCGCTTTTGCTGCTTCCATACTAATTGTCGGATAAAGACATTTTTCAGCGGTGCAATTGCTTAAATTGCTCCATTTCCTATTTCCTCCAATGGGCTTCTCCTTTTATTTTTCAATAGTTTAAAATGGGAAGGGGAGAGCCCCGTGACTTTTTTGAATTGATTGGATAAATGTGCCACGCTGCTGTAATTCATTTTCCATGCAATTTCAGTAATGTTTAATTCATCATAAATAATCAACTCCTTTATCCGCTCGATTTTATGTGAGATGATAAACTGTTCTATCGTAGTTCCCTGTACTTCAGAAAACAAATTGGCAAGGTAGGTGTAATCATGGTTCAATTTCGCACCTAAATAATCAGAAAAATTTATTTTAATATTTTCATCTGAGTGATGAACCATCTCAATAATCGCATTTTTAATTTGTTCAATCAACACGGCCCGTTTGTCGTCCATCAGCTCAAGGCCGGAACTTAGCAGGGCAATGGTGAGCTGCCTTCGCTGTTCGGACGAAATGGTTTCCATGATCTCAACTTCACCCAGGTCAACCACAATGAAGTGAAGTCCTAACTCCTTCAACGCGGTTTTTACTGCGAGTTTGCAGCGGTTACTTACCATGTATTTAATGTAGATCTTCAAACAGGTAGTTTTTTACATGACTGTTAAAAATTGCTCATTTGATATGGTTGCAAAGGTGGACACTATTTGTTGAGCAGGATTTACATATTTTTCGAAATAATTTACATAATTCACACATTGTGCTTCGCTATATGTATGTGCATACTTTTCAATAGTCAATCGTGCCATAAGATAACTTACTGTTGATTCTGCTCCCTGGTTGAGGTTCACATGCGTTTTTTCCAAACCATCGTAACAACCGCCGGTGCAAGGATTATATACAATCTGATTCAACTGGTTTTTACCTAAGAACCAGTTGAATGCAATCTCCATTTTGATGAAGTATTCTTCATTCATCAGCACATCGTAAAATTTACTCAATGTCATAATGGTGTAGGCTACATCAATAGGCTGCTGGCCGGAATTTTCCGGGTTTTCACCTTTTTGAAGCCAGTTTTTGTTGGAAATTACTTCTATTCCGTTTTCGTTGTAAATTTGAGACAGCAGAAAATTAAATGACGAGATGGCTATTTCCTTATATGCCAAATCTCCCGTTAACAGCCAGGCATGAAGCATGGCTTCGGGCAAAACGCTGTTGGCATAAGTCAGATAACCTTCAAACCATTGCCATTCTCCGTTCGATTCATGTTTGTACATCTGAACCAACCGATCGGCCAATACCTTAATCAGATCAAGATTTTCACGTGACGGTATCGCATTGTGATAAAAAAATATCCCTTTGATGGCAAAAGCCATCGCTCTGGTAGAATGAACCGTTTCGATATGGACAAGGGATTTTCTGAGAATTGTTTCAGCCTCAGAGATAATTTTCAATGGTAATGGTCCAATAAATGATGTGACATAACCCAGTGCCCAGATTGCCCTTCCATTGGCATCATCCAGGTTGGTGTTGTCGTTCTGATCTGTAAAATGGTTATCCTCATCCATGTAATTTAAAAAATCACCCCCGGTTTGCTGACAGTGATCAATAAACCTCAGATATTTATATATGTCAGCCAATACATCTTCATGGCCTGTTATTTTAAAATACATGCATGAGGCCACCAGGGCCCTTGCATTGTCATCCAGGGTATAGCCTGTCGAAATATCGGGCTGATTGTTTTTTGCAAACTGAATGATGCCGGTATCTGTAGTCATTTGTTTCAAATGGTGCAGGTTGAGGATTGGAAGGTTGTATGCCAGTACAATTTTGTCGCTGGCCATTTTTTCGAACAATACGGCATGGGCCACTGCAGAATTTTCCCAGGCAGTGGAAACGATTTTTTCCAATGTGCTTAAACTGAGATTTTTTCGCAACAGCTCATCATTCAGCAACCTGAGGACGGCATTGGTGAGTTGTTGTATGTTGCGAAAATCAAAAATTATTCCGGTATCGCCGGTCAATAACTCCAGAGCATGGGGAATCGGGGTGGAAATGATAGGGCAGCCACAACTCATGGCATAAACAAAAGTGCCACTTACGGCCTGGTTGGGATCGTTCGAGGTGAAAAGATAAATGTCGGTCAGTTGTAAATATTCGAGTAACTCAGGCAATGCCAGGTACTTGTTTATAAAAATCACATGATCCTGAATGCCATGCTGTTTTACTTTGAGTTCAAGCATTTCCCTGTATTTTTCCCCATCAGATTTCACCACTTCGGGATGGGTTTTCCCAATGATCAGGAAAACGACCCCGGGGCATTTCTCTACAATGGCAGGTAATGCATCCAGGGTGGTTTCGATGCCCTTTCCTGAACTGAGCAAGCCAAAAGTCGTTAATACTTTCCTGCCTTCGAGTCCATATTTTGCTTTTAAAACGTTCCTGTTTAAATTCGGAACCAAATGGGTGCCGTGTGCGATCACTGAAATTTTCGGGGATGGTATCCCGTAATCTGCCGTTAAAATTTCAGCTGAACGATGGGTCATTACAATAATTGCCTCACAGGCCGCTGCAATTCGTTTGATCTTTGATTTTAACTGTTCATCAGGATTGGGCAGCACGGTGTGAAAAACGATGGCCGTCGGCTTTGCAAGTTCATATAAAAACCGCATAAATGCCAGCTCCTGTTTATGAAAAAAGCCGAACTCATGCTGAATCAAGACGAGTTTGATCTTACTGTCCTGATTTATTGCCGATGACATTGTCTCATAACTTTTAGCCACTGATGTTTTCAGGATGTATTTTACCTCCTTGGGATACGGATATGTGATTCCGTTGGATTCCAAAGCACAGACCTTTATGGAAAATGAATTGCTGAATTTATGATGAAGGGCTTTAATCAGATCCTGGGAATAGGTGGCGATGCCGCATTCGCGTGGAGGGTAGGAGGTAACAATCAGAATTTCAGCAGGAATATTGGCAGTAGAAGTGTTTTTCATTTTTTTTTAGTATAAGTGATCAATTCAGTAATTGTAACTATTCACCCCCTGTTTTTTAAATCCAAGGGTTATTAACAATTTTCAGGCTTGTTGTCCTGTTTTTATTCGCCATCTAGACGATATCAACCGTATTTTGTTGATTGATTGTTTGTAAGATAGTTGATTTTATTG
>CAIQUS010000144.1 GCA_903875045.1 uncultured Bacteroidales bacterium | reverse complement strand
CTTTAGAAATAAATTTTAAAATCTTAATATAATGCGCTTTGCATCCTGTCCACAGGAAATTTCCTTCGTCAAAAACATAGGATGAAAACTGATCTACACTTATGAATTTATTGGATGGGATATCAATTATTCTGGATAAGCCATCCTCATTCGTGATACGCACCAGGCGTTTATTGTCAATTTTTGAATCGATATGGAAAAGGGGTTCCATGATGAAATTTGAGCCACTAACCGGTCCCTCGTCTTTGGTGTAAAACCAATAGCAGTTTTTTCTTACAAACCATCCTTGTTTGATCTCCGGATCAGTGCCATCTTCGACAAAATCCTGGACTGCTGTTTTCTTAGCTTTTTTAGGTACATCGGATAATGTTTTGAAAGTATCCGAGAATATTTTCTTGGAAATTTTGTACTTCTTTGAGATATACTTGAAAAACAATTCAGCCGAAGCTGGATCTTTGAGGTCAATAAAATCCTGACAAATTCCGGTTATTGCTTCGGATTGTTCAAAGAATTTACCCCCGGCATTTTCCAGGGCTATTTCTGCAGCAGCACAAATTTTTTCTTTTTGGCCGGCATTGGTATCAAGGAGATCGATATTTTCATCCACGGAAAATTCCTCCTAAATCATTAACACCAAGAGCCATTATCTCATCAACCAATTTCACACTCTCTTCAAACTTATCCGTCAATTTCAAATGAGTGAGGACGGAAATGTGCATATTGATTTCTCTCTCATGCCCAAGGGCAGCTCGTAAATAGAGGATTTCCTCTTTGAGTGCGTAATTTTCTTTAAGCACCCAGTTCAGATTTTGCATGTAGTCCCAGGCGAACTTCATGATATCACTGGTCCTTTTCCAAAACTTCCAGGATTCCGTTTCCCCCGTTTTCAATTTGGAATTTGCCAGAAGCGCATTAACCTCATGGATCCTGTCCATGAGCATACCAGGGGCGCCCTCGTAGAGGGTTCTTTGGATTTTAGCCATAAAGAAAAAATTAATTTAATTCCGTAACCTTATGGAAGGTCGGATTATCTTGAGGAACTTCTGATTCAACGGCAAGAAGCTTAATCCGGTGATGTAAATCATACATCTGAACTGCTTCTTCTTCAACAAGTAAAATTGCTTCTTCAACAATGATGTCTTTGTAATCCGAATTGTTTGGATTCAGGCAACTGGAAATGTATTGTTGACAATACTTGACACCTTTCTTCCGAAGCCGCTCACGTATTATTTTAGTACTTCCGCGAGACAGTCTTTTTTTGAGTTCAGTTAAGGATTCTTTGCTGAGTTTCATAAATACAAATTAGTTAGTGATTTTGAAAGTTTAACATCTCGCCTGGCAGAAAAGGTTTGGATCAACACTTTTTCAAATCCTCCATTACCTCACTTTCAAAATAAAAAACTTTGGAGCCTAGTTTATGGGCCCGGACTATTCCTTCTTTACTCCATTTATGGAGTGATGGTCTGCTTATGCCGACCATTTTACAGATATACGGTGCTGTTACCGGTTTTTCTAAAATTGGTTTGTCGTTCATGGTATTTGTTTGAATTTGCAAGTGGCAAAATTATCTATCAAGACAATACCTGACGAATTAATTTATTAACAATGCTCTGATATTTAACGCGTTAATTATGGATAACCCACGGGTAATTCACGTGTGAACCACGCCAATGATTAGTCGTTATTAACAATTTTCCCTGAAACGATTTAGAATTTAGCCCATTAGAAAATGGGAATTTCGTGATAAATATTCATAACTAAATTTAGCCATGGCAAAAATTACTTATGAACAATTCAGAATCCTGATTTGGCGAAAAAGACGAAATTATCTTGAAAGATTAGTAAAATCGAGGAGTATCAAAGAAATCAAAAAAAATGGATGCTTAAAGGGGAAACTCTTCTAAATTCGCTTTTTTTTTGTGGGTGGCGACAAAAAACATATTAACAGACCCGATAAATACCTACTCGGAAAATGCATATTTTTATCGCTGAAAACGGGTAAATAACAGGAAAGGGATCATGGGTTCGGATCCCTTTTTTAGGGTAAAATTACCTGCCTAAGAAGTTGCCTAGGATTCGAGGCACCCTCTTGAAACATCTGTAAATTCAATACTCTTCGAAAGGCAAATTAGTCGCGCCGGGATCACCAGTAAAAAAAAGAGTTTCAGGGTTTCTGAAACTCTTTTTTTTATTAGGTCGTCCCCAAATTTGGATAAACACTGCCTTTATTTTGCCATGTTGCATTGGGGTGGAGTGTTTCTGTGAGCCGTTGCTCCACAAACGCCTTAAATTGCTCAAAAGTCATATCCCGGGTTTCAGCGCTGATTTTATCGCGGATTTCACGCAACTGTCCGATGGTTGATATGCGTTTTTTCTGTGTTTCAGTTTTCATAATAAATTACCTTCCCTGGTGTCCGTATTTCTAAAATTTTATGTCCCAGTACATAATTTACCATTGTATCTACTTATCCTGCTTACATTCACAATATGTTTAAAATTCCAACTTACCAGCAGATCGGCATGATTCAGCGTTGCAATGGCGATATGCCGGCAGTCTTCCAAATTTGTTTTCCCGACTACATTTTCTGTTACATATTAATTGGCCAGTTGGTCTGCTTCGTCGGTAATGGCCAGAAATTCAATATGCTCATCTGGAATTGTCTTCACAAGATCCTTTACATATTGCGGGGCTCCGTTCAATTCAATTTCTGTTAGTTGCGAGAAAAGCGGTTTAATTTCTCCTTTGATGATTTTATCAATCAGTAGATTTGTCTACAATTCAAATTCTGGCTCAAAGTAACCTCCAAAAACTGAAGTATCTAAATACATTCTTTCCATATTTCAAATATAGCGTTTTATATAAAAATTTCGACAAATTCATTCGCAGTAATTACTCACGGAACATTGGAGTAATAAGTTGAAGTCGTTGGATGAAATCTGGCAGCGTTCAGGTTCAGAGCGGGTTTGCGAAAAATTCAATCAACCTTTATTTCGGCGCGATTTGAGGATGACTTGATATGCACCTCCTGCTGTGGAAAAGGTATTTCGATTCCATGTTCCCTGAAGAGTACATCGATGGCCAGGATCAGATCGCTTTTCACGTCAAAACCTATGCTGAAATGCCCCACCCAGAACTTCAGACTCATGTCAACCGAACTGTGGGCAAACTCATTTACCAGCACGATCGGCTCAGGATGTTTCAATATCCGGTGATCTTTGTGCATCAAATCAAGCAATAGTTGTATGGTTTTTTGAAGATCGGTTCCATAGGCAACGCCGAGGTCAAGGACGTACCGTCGCCGGGTACTTCCCATCGTCCAGTTTATCAGATGCTGATTCAACAAATCGCCGTTTGGAATAATCACATCGGCCCCATCCCAGGTGGTTACAACACTGCTGCGAATCCCGATAGATTTCATTTTACCAACCTGCCCGGTGATTTCTACGATATCGCCCACATTTATCGGCTTTTCAAAGGCGATGATTACCCCACTCACCAGGTTGTTGATCAGGGTTTGCAGGCCAAAACCGATGCCCACGCTCAGTGCGCCCAGGATGATGGCAAATTTATCCATCGGAATCCCGGCAAACATAAAGGCTAATAATACCCCAATCGTTATGATGGTGATCCTGATAAGCAACATCCAGCTTCCAAGGCCTCCTGATTTCGATTTTCCTGCTCCTGGTGCAGGATCCGATGCAAGGAACGAAACAACCTGGGATATGATTCCCGAAAGAACCAGTATACCAAAGAAGATGAAAATGCTTTCATAAGTAAAAGTAAAAGCTCCGATTGTTCGGGTGTCAGTGAGCACTTCTCTTAATGGTTCAAACAGCGTTTGATAAAAATAGAAATTGCGGCTGATGAGCATGAACAACCCTACGAATGTGGCCATCAGTGTTTTTGCCTGGTTGTATCCTCCTGACAAACAGTTTACAAGGGCCAGGATTTCAAAAAGAGTCAAGATTGCAATAAACATCAGTACCAGCTTTTCCCTGGTTTCATTTTTGATTAACCTGACGAGGAAGAATATCCCGGAAGCCATTGCAGAAAGAATGTACAGTAACATGCTCCATCTTTCGAATTCCGATTGCCAGAGTAAAAGGTTGCCTAAAAACCCAAACAGGAATAAACCAAAGAAAACCAGCCAGATGGTATACCCTGACGATGAGACAGATTTTCGGATAATCACCGTCAAAGCAATACCGCTGACGAGCCAGAGCAACCCGCTGAAAACAAACGGAGGAAGCGGCAGAAAGAACTGACAGACCGTGATAACCAGCAGTGTTGATGCAGTGAATGGATTGGATAAAAAGATTTGGTCATCCTTCATTGTTACAAGGTGGTTGTCTTCCTTGGTCTTTCGACTCAGCAGGATCAGATAAAAGGCAATCCCGATGATAAACAACAGCATCAGAATGAGTGAACTGAGATGGTTGGCTACATAAAAGACCAATACCAGTTCAGCCTTATTAAAGGAAAAAGCAAGAACCTCTTTAATTGACTTGCTTTCATCAATACCTCGTCCGAAACTTCCGGTTTCAATGAGCCCGATTTTTTCGTACAAAGTTTTCCGTTGGCTTTCGGTCTCAGCGATGTCGGATTCCAGGCTGAACTTGATCAGATGGAGGTGGCCGCCAGGTTCCTGACAGTTTGGAATTTGTCTTTGCCGGTAATAACGCCTTCCCCGGCCAGTTTCTTCCATAGGGTCAGCTTGTCAATCTCATCTTTGATTTCATGATAGGAGTATCCCTGTCTGAGAAAATTCCGTGCTCTTTCAAGTTCATTCTTAACGGCGGCAAAAGTTCTGCCTTGCTGCAAAACAGCCTGGTGTGCATTGAAATCATTCCTGCTGTTAATCAGCTCCCTTGCCACAGCTACCTTGGTTCTGGCCGACAGTTGCTCAAAACTGGAAGATAAATTCAAGGCTGAATCCGCTTTGGGCTCAGCAGACTTTGCTGAGAATGCAGGCTGGTAAAGGAAAATAAAAAATGCAACCAGATGGAGGAGAGGGAATCTGTTCATATTTAGTAAAAAAACCACCACAGAGCTTTGTTCGATTGTATGGAAATTATCCGGAATAAATTGTAAGTAACTATTCACCCCCTGTTTTTTAAATCCAAGGGTTATTAACAATTTTCAGGCTTGTTGTCCTGTTTTTATTCGCCATCTAGACGATATCAACCGTATTTTGTTGATTGATTGTTTGTAAGATAGTTGATTTTATTG
>CAIQUS010000143.1 GCA_903875045.1 uncultured Bacteroidales bacterium | reverse complement strand
GCTATAATCATTTCATCCCTTCGGGATTATTTTGTAAAACTAGTCAGGTCCATTGCTATAATCATTTCATCCCTTCGGGATTTTGTGAAAACTAGTCAAGTCCATTGCTATAATCATTTCATCCCTTCGGGATTATTTTGTGAACCGGGGAAGACCGTTCTTCCGACCAGAAGCCCGAAGGGCTGATATGATTGTAGAATTAGCCGTTGGTAGCGTCGATCCTTAAACCCCGAAGGGGGTGGTATGATTATGGGCCAACTTACCATAAAAGCATAATTCTGAACTACAAATATATGGAGAATAGCGACATAAGAGACTTCTTTGTTAAACAAATAACAAAAAAATTATCGAACCACCATCAGTTTTTTAACCGAGGAACCTACTTTTGTACTCATCCGGCAATAATAGATACCCGGGATGAATCCACTTAAATCGATGGCAAATGAATGACTTCCGGCATTTTTGCCTGAAAAAGTACGGGTGAATACCTGTTCCCCAAGCGAATTCAAAAAAGTCATGCTGACATCAGATGTTCCATCGGCAGTAAATGAGATATTTACCAGGTCGTTTGACGGGTTGGGAGAGAGGGAGAAAGAAACCGTATTGGTTTGTTCTGCAAGCCCTACAATAGGATTATCCGTCCATATTTTCATGGCAGGATCGCCGAGTACGTTACAATCGTAATGACACCAACGCTGGGCACCCGGTTCAAATTCACCCGGAAGGCCGATCCATGGGGCGGTTTTGATTTTCGACATGGTATGGGCAGAACCAAGTTCAGCAATAGCCGAATCGGGGTTGGGGTTGTAGAGGGCACTGATAAATTCACGGTGGAGGTGGGCTGACGGACCTTCGGTCGTTCCCTGGTTAAACCATCCGTAGCGGGAGTTGAATACGCCACCTACCAGGAAGTTAGCAATCGAAGTAGAGAGTTCGGCAATGCAGTCAGATTCATCAAAAGCGCCGCAAATGCAGCCATGGGTGTACATCAGCTGGTAATTATGTGTTATGCCATCAACTTTGGAAAAATTCTGGTTGGTAATGTCCCAGTTATACAGACGCATCATATAGTTTGCGTTGGAGTGACCGCAATGATGAATGAATGATTTTCCAGAATTGATTCCGGCAAGCAATTGACCCACGCTCCAATTATAGGCGGTGGTATCGTAAAGCCGGGTAATGAAATTTTCTGCAGATGGGATGCCATTGGTCGTATAACCATTGTCGTTATGCTCATCCACGAGAAGTTCCAGATAATCTGAACCCCATGTCATCGGGGGATCGTACAGAAATTCGGAAACGAGGAAGGGTTTTTTCATCTCTTCTGCCACCGGGGTGCCCTGGTAGGAAACCGATTTATGTACCATATTGGCCAATTCGGTGGAATTGCTGAATGACATGCGCCCTACCGACAGTTCAGGCAGCAGATCGTCTTCGCCGGGTTCACCCCATTTGCTGTTGCCATTGGTATTCCAGTTTCCGTCAAGGGCAGAGAAATAGATGTCGGCAGGGATGTTGTAATCTTCATATCCGGAGCCAGATACTACATAGCAGTATAACCCCCGGTATGGAATAAATTCAACATCGCCCCCAAGAATAACCTGCTCTATGCCATTGGTCTGGTATTGATTGGTGATGTAGTTGCGCATTTTTTCCGGTAAATCCTGGCCTGGCATTGCATCAATCGATTCGATGGTTGTAATTTGTGAAGCCTGTCCTCTGCCGCTGTAATAATTCACCATGTCCTGGAAACCGCCCTGAAACTGGCTCGGGGTAATGATAAGGATCTGGTAATTTGATTTCAAGGTTCCTTTGGCCGGATATTGGTTCATCATCTCCGGGTTTTGGGCAAGGAGTTTCACCCGTTTTAAAGCATTCGCTGAGGTGGTGAGGTTTTTAAGTGCCAGGGTGGCATTTGCATCCGGTTGGGTAGTGATTTGTACAGTCACTTTCTGATAATAGGAAACAGTCTTTGCAGCAGGGTTATAAATCACCGGGGTAAAAGTGGAGAGGGCAAAGGCATACCCGTTGAGGTAGGAGTTGATCAGATTTCCGACCGGTGAAGCGGGATAGTTGGCCATGGAACGATATACAGCTTCATTTTTAATGAATTTTCCATCTGATCCTTTTGAAACGGGCTGCATGAATTGCTGAGGAAATAATTCATAGGTGCCGGGGATGGTGGTGAGGGACTCACCCTGAATGTGAATCGAAGTGGCTTTTTCCCCCGGTGGGAGCATCATGGCTATCTGGTGATAGGGTAACATGGGTTCGCCATTTAGTCCGGCAAGCATGGTCCCATCAAGCTTAATTGTTTGATAAAGACCGTTTTGCTCGATTTTAATCTGAGAAAACGTGAAAACTTTTTCAACATTTCCGGCGAAAAGGCCGAAAGCTATGAAGCAGGAGACGAAAAAGACGACAATTTTTTTCATGGGAATGGTTTTATTTAAAGACAAAAGTACGAAAAAAAGGGTTGCCTGTAATGGTGTCTGGTGAAAAAAAAGAAGGGCAACCGTTATGGTCGCCCTTCCTGAAATATCATAAGCCGGGTACTTATTTGATGAAGATTTTTTGTGTCATTTTCAGATCACCATTTTGAAGTGTAAGCAGATATATCCCTGAACTGAGACCCGAAAGGTTCAGATTTTTCACAGTTTTACCATTTACGGTAACATCTTTTTCTGCATAAACATTCATTCCGAGGTTATTGGTGATGAACAGATCGGCAACCAAACTTTTCGCTGAATTCAATTCCAGGGTAAATTCACCATTGCTTGGGTTGGGAAAAACAGATACCGTTACATCCTTTGTTTTTTCGCCAATTCCGGTGCAGGCATCGAGATATGTTGAAACAGCTTTTGTTGTTTCACAAGCTCCCATATTCACCGTAACTGAAAAATCGTGTGCACCGATGCCATATTCGGCATAAGTAACATCGATTGAAGGAGTTGTAGCACCACCTGGGGTCCACAGATAGGAAACAGCGCCCGGCGTAGTGGCATCCAGTGAGATAGTTTGGTACCAGCAGGCGGTAAGGCCCGGGTCGGCTACCACGTTTACAACAGGTCCAACCTGCATAAAGGCGGTGCGGGTGAGGGTATCGATCTGGCTGCCACGGTCAACGATCAGCATCACATCAAACGTGCCGCAGTTGTCGTAAACAACAACGGGATCCTTATCGGTTGATGTGGCAGGGGTGCCACCCTGGAAAAACCACTGATAGGTTTCAGGAACACCAATATAGCCACCGGAAGTAGTATTGGTAAATGTTACAGGAACACCGGTATTCACACTGGAGGAAACAACAGTGAAATCGGGGTTAAGATCGATAACACCACGTTTGATTCCCTGGAAGGTGGTCCATTTTTTCACTGTTCCACCCGGGCAGTTGCCCTGTCCGGCATCATTATTTTGCAACCAGGCAACAAATTCGCATGACTCAAGCGGCCAGGCCGGAAGCATGGAAAAAGTCAATACAACCGTTTGAACGGGACCACTGGTGAAATCGATCAAAGTTCCGTTCTGATCGGGAACCATTAAGCGGTTTACATGCTCGAGGTGTGTCTGGCCCTGCCAGTTTACCATAATTTCTGACTGGGTTACAGCAAAATGCAGCAACACATTGGTAGCAGAAACGGGGTCGGTTTTTGTAATGGTACAGGTAACCGTGTAGTCGAGTCCGTTGTGCGTTTCCACCATGTCCATTTCCACCGGGGATGGGATTACAATGGCTGCATTGTACTTGGGTAAATAATTTGCATACATGGAGGTTGAGTGGTTTCCACCAACAACAGCCTGGTTGCCATCGAAGGTTGCAGTAGGGTAGCCGGTGATACCATACTTGGAGTTGCGTGCATTGGAATAATTGTTTGCATAGGCATCGCCATTGTGGTTTTCAACAACGGCGACTTTTTTCCCGTTTGCAAGGAGATCGTCAACGCCCATGGCAGCGCCGGGGCAATAGGTACACCAGGTGCCTGTACCAACTTCAACAACCACCATTTCGCGGGGTGCGGTTTGAGCCATCACCATGATTGCAGCCATCAGGAAAACAATCGAAAGTAGAACTTTTTTCATAGGATTGGATTTGTGGATTTTAAGTGAAAAATATCGATCACAAAGTTAATAAAATAAAACGAACAAATTTACATAGCAACATGTAAATTTGTTAGGGATGCCAGAACGATAATAATGGTTAACCAGCCAATTTTTCATCAAGTTTAGCCAGGGCATAGGCGTAAGCCCCGATGGATACCGCCCTCGAAGTGCCCAGGCGTGAAATTCCAACGCCAACTTTCTTGTTAGGGTCAAAAAAAACTGTCCGGTTTGTAAAGGGAACAGGGATCTCCACCGAAGATGATTTCAGGAACGAAGCCAGTCCTACTTCATCTTCAAGGTTATATGAGACTACCTCCATGCGTTCGAGTGGTTTACCAGACATGGTATCGAAGGGATAGTTCATCTCTTCAACCAGCTTTGGTAAGAAAATGGGGTGAGCCCCCGACAATCCGCCGCCGATTACAACAAGTCCGTCGATAAGGGTAATGGCATTGGCAATTGCATCGGCAGCGTCACGTGCGAATGCTTCAAAAGCATGGATGGCAGCCGGAAGATTGCCTTTAACCCTTCCCATCCCGATCTCAAAAATCTCCCTCGGATCGGGGCAGGATGCAAGGTTGAGCCCGCTATTGTTGGCATATTCGCGTTTGAGCCCGCGGATACTGACACTCTCTTCCGTATCCCAGTTTTTAAAGGTCCGGTTGCGCATGCGATTAATTTCACCGCCTGAACTATTGTCTCCGCAAAGCAAACCATCGCGGGTTACAATGCCTCCGCCGAAGCCGGTGCCAAATGTAACCCCAAAAAGGTTCCGGTAGCGTTTAGGATTTCCGGCATCTTCAAGTTTCTTATTGATTTCGGGCAGGATTCCTGCAATGGCCTCCCCATAGGCGAAAAGATCGCCATCGTTGTTGATGAATACCGGGATGCCAAACGTTTCCTGTAACATGGGTCCAAGTGCCACACCACCTTTGAAGAAAGGCAGATTTTGCAGGTCGCCTATGATTCCGTTTTCATAATCAGCAGGTCCGGGAAAAGCAAAACTGATTGCCACCGGCTTGTTAACCAATTTATTTTCAACCTGCCGAAATCCTTCGATGATGGTTGTGAGCACTGCATCAAGGTTTTCAGCTTTTGCAGGAAGTACATAAGGTTCAAGGATCTCCTGTTCGGCCTGTACAGCGTTAAACACGAAATTTGTTCCGCCTGCATCAAGCGTCATGACCGTGCGGATGTCGTTTTTATAAGTCATAAGATCGGATTAAATCAAAATTTTAAGGGGCAAAGGTAATAAGTTAACTGGTAAACTGGTGAACTGGTAAACTGGTGAACTGGTGAACTGGTGAACTGGTGAAATGGCGAAATGGCGAAATGGCGAAATGGCGAAATGGTGAAATGGTGAAATGGCGAAATGGTGAAATGGCGAAAAGGGTTTTAATGATAATTGTTTGCATTGTTTCTCAGTGAGCTTCCAGCCAGTTTCTCCCTGTATTCATTTCCACCAGCACCGGTACATCGAGGTGAATGGCATTTTGCATTCCCTGAACTACAATGGGTTTAATTAATTCTGTTTCATCCTTGTGCACATCAAACACCAATTCATCGTGAACCTGCAGGATCATCCTTGATTTAAGCTGCAACCGCTCCATTTCATTGAAGATATCAATCATGGCAATCTTGATCATATCTGCAGCAGTGCCCTGGATGGGTGCGTTAATCGCATTTCGCTCTGCAAAGCTACGAATTGTTGCATTTGCCGAAGTGATGTCCCTTAAATACCTGCGGCGTTTCATCATGGTTTCCACGTAGCCGTTACGACGGGCTGATTCAATGGTGCTGTCCATATATGCCTTGATACCGGGATATTTTACAAAGTATTGGTGAATAATTTCAGCAGCCTCTTTGCGGGCGATATTAAGCCGTTCAGATAAGCCAAAGGCTGAAATTCCATAGATGATCCCAAAGTTGACCATTTTGGCATTGCGCCGCATCTCTTTCGACACTTCATCAAGGGAAACACCATACACTTTTGCAGCGGTAGCCGCATGAATGTCAAGGCCGAGGTTGAAATCCTCAATCATTCCGGCATCACGGCTCAGGTGGGCAATGATGCGAAGTTCGATCTGTGAATAGTCGGCAGACAGTAGAATATAATTGTCATTACGCGGTACAAACGCCTTTCTGATCTCACGGCCTTTTTCAGTTCTGATAGGGATATTCTGAAGATTGGGATTGTTTGAGCTCAATCGTCCGGTTGAGGCAACAGCCTGATTGTAAGAGGTATGTACCCTGCCATCACGGGGATTGATCAGGGTGGGAAGAACATCAACGTAGGTTGATTTTAACTTGGTCAGTGAGCGGTATTCCAGTATTTTTTTTACAATCGGATGTTTGTGCTCCATTTTCACCAGAACATCTTCACTGGTGCTGTTTTGTTTTGTTTTTGTTTGTTTGGGGTTATCAACGATCCGCAATTTTTCGTACAGAATTTCCCCAAGCTGTTTTGGCGAAGAAACATTGAAGGTGGTGCCTGCATCCTCATGGATGGAGGACTCAAGAATTCTGATCTCCTTTTCCAGTTCAGCAGAGTAATCATTCAGGGTTTGAGAATCAATTCTTATCCCGTCGGCTTCCATGGAGGCCAGAACGGGGATCAGCGGAACTTCGATTTTGTCGAACAGGTCGCGGGTGTCGGTGTCCCTGAGCATCGGATCAAAGATATTTTTCAACCTGAAGGTTACATCCGCATCTTCTGCGGCATATTCCTTTATGGTTTCGATATCAACTGTTCGCATGCTGACCTGGTTCGGCCCTTTTTTCCCTATCAGTTCTTCGATCGAAACCGGTTTGTAATTCAGGTAAGTTTCTGCAAGCAGGTCCATGCCATGACGCATGTCGGGCTGGATAAGGTAGTGGGCAAGCATGGTGTCGAACAGGGGTCCTTTTACCACCACATCATACCATTTCAGGATTGATATGTCAAATTTCAGGTTCTGGCCGATTTTCTGAATCTTTTCATTTTCAAGTACAGGTTTAAAGGCCGAAACAATGGCACTCGCATCATTGTAAATTTCTGGCAGGGGTACATAAAAAGCCTCAAAAGGCTGCCATGAAAATGACATTCCGACCAGTTCAGCAGTGTTTGGATTTAATCCCGTTGTTTCGGTGTCGAAGCAGAACGAGTGCTGTTTTTCAAGCCGGGAAACCAGATCAGCCCTCTTTTCCGATGAATCAACAAGAAAATATTGGTGCGAAGTGGTGGCAATGGTTTGGATTGCGGATTCAGGATTTTCGATTTGGGATTTGGGATTTGGGATTTGGGATTTGGGATTTTCAAAGGTGGCGGCAAAGGCATCAGGTTCACCTGAAAAAAGGTCAGGAATAGAAGCCTGTTGCTTAATGCCAGCGTTATTTTCTAATTTCGAATTTCTAATTTCAACTTTCGAACCCTCATCCGGTTTCAAAGATAAAAACGAAGACAACCTTTGTGAAAAAGTGCGGAACTCCAGTTCATCGAAGAGTTTTTTCAGCCGGGCTTCGTCGGGGGGATCCATTACCAGTTTTGATTCATTGAACTCAATCGGAACATCGAGGATTATGGTAGCCAGTTGTTTCGACATCATCGCCTGGTCCTTGAATTCAATAACTTTCTGACGTAATTTTTCGTTACTGATTTTATCAGCATTGGCGATAAGATTCTCAACAGAATCAAATTCAGCGAGCAGTTTTTTTGCGGTTACTTCGCCCACACCTGGAATCCCGGGGATGTTGTCGGAAGCATCGCCCCATAATCCAAGTATATCGATGACCTGTTCAGGTCTTTTGATACTGAATTTTTCACAAACCTCCTTCACACCGAGTATTTCAATATCACTCCCGAATTTTCCGGGCTTGTATATGAAGGTTTGATCGCTTACCAGTTGTCCGAAGTCTTTATCTGAGGTCATCATGTAGGTTATGAAACCATGCTTTTCGGCTTGTTTGGCAAGGGTGCCGATCACATCATCGGCTTCGTATCCGTCGACAAAAAGGGTTGGAATGTTAAATCCTTCGATCAGTTCGTGAATATAGGGAAGCGAATTGATGATGTCTTCGGGGGTTTCCTGGCGATGCGCTTTGTAGGCCTCAAATCCAACTTTTCGTACGGTGGGAGCCATGGTATCGAAAGCCACCCCAATATGGGTCGGCTTTTCTTTTTTCAGTAAATCAAGAAGCACATTGGCAAAGCCAAAAACCGCAGAGGTGTTCACCCCTTTGGAATTCATTCGTGGATTTTTATTAAAAGCAAAATAGGCCCTGTAAATCAGCGCCATGGCATCGAGAAGAAAAAGTTTTTTACCCATAAAATATTTTGGTTCAGCGAGCATAAAATTAGATTATTTTTACCTTTATTTTCATAATGATTTTCACTTTTTGTAAAACTTAGACACTATGAAACAGTATCTGATTAAAAAAGGAAACCATTATTGCTCCATGAGCATTTTTGAAAAACTCGGGGCAATTGGCTGGAAAATTAAAAAGTATTCGGTACGGTTCAAATTTCACAATGATTGTTACTGGAAACCTGCCCGTAACAGCGATGACTTCGACCTTAACAAGCTTACTGGTCTTGCCTACGGAATGGGGGTTCATTCGAACTCAGTAAGGTTGACATGGATCCCCGATTTTGATGTGAACGGAAAATTAAGGATTTTCGGATATACCTACGATGAGAAATCAACAGATCCCAAATTTACATGCCTGGAAATTACATCTGTTCAGGTGGGGCAAACGTGTGAAGGATGTATAGAATCAGTAGGTAATGAGTATGTTATAACCGTTAATGGCGTTACGGTCCGGATGGCAAATGTCAATGCTGATCCCAACCTCTGTTTGCGCCTGTTTCCCTATTTCGGGGGAAACAATACCGCTCCGCAGGATATGACGGTAGATATAGAATATTTGTAGAAATTAACCATGAAACCCTAAATGCAGGGACTGTGTTATTTTTCTTCATAAATAACCGTCAGAAGGGTTTGCCCGACGACTTTCAGGGTGTTCTTGTCAAGTTTGTCAAAAGTATCGCCTGTAGTGTGCCAGAATGGGTAAAAGCCGGTGTCAGTGTTTTTATCGAGATGAATGATATCGATGGTGGGGATGTTCCTGATTTTATTGATAGGCACATGATCATCTGTGATGTAACCCCCTTTGTCAAAAAGAAAGTAGGAAGAATAACCGATCCGGTTTCCGGCAGCCCAAACTGATTTGACAATATCTGCAGCATATTGCATTGAAACTCCTTCCATCAAAAATGTGGCATCTTTGGCGCCAACCATGTCGAGAAGGATACCATATTTGGCAAAGTAATCTGTTTTATGGGGGTTATTGGCCCAGTATTCTGCACCCTGTCCCCAATATTGATCTGAATTATCCATCGGCTCATCCTGCGGGGGGCCATAGTCTTCAACGTCAAATAAAATAATATCCACGCCGATGGAAGGAGCCAGCAGGCTCAGCTGACGGGCTACCTCCATCAACACACCAACACCACTTGCACCATCATTTGCGGCATCCACAGGTTTACGCCGGTTTTTCGGGTCGGGGTCATGATCTGCATAAGGGCGTGAATCCCAGTGAGCGCACAGGAGGATGCGGTTATTGGTTTCCGGATTCCAGCTTGCGATGATATTCTGAAATTTCAGTGCTGTTTTGTTGTAGGCATACACCTGGCCTTTCTGGACAATAACATTTTG
This sequence comes from uncultured Bacteroidales bacterium, assembly GCA_903875045.1. GTDB lineage: Bacteria > Bacteroidota > Bacteroidia > Bacteroidales > FEN-979 > CAIVAT01. The sequence goes on along the minus strand of CAIQUS010000143.1, from coordinate 17,684 downwards.
CGAATAGGTTTTCAATTTGTCGGTCAGGTAGGCTGCACATTTATTGTGAGCAGGAGTATTGGGTACGCGTGGTCCGAATGCCAACTGTATCCTGCATGATTCGTATGCAGAATCGGCGTTAAAATCAGGAACAGGAACTTTAGGTCCGGTGGGCACGGATACCTGGTTGGAGGTATCCTGTTTTACAGGCTGGTTGCAACTTCCGGTAAGAAGGACCAGGGTGATGATGAAAAGGATTGTATGTTTCATAGGCGTTTTTTACCCCATCCCCGGCCCCTGCCCGACAAGGGAGGGGATAGGGAGGGCAAACTATTTTACATTAATTATTTGTGCCGGCTCTCCGAATTTTCCACTGAAAACCATTTCATCGAGTCCTTTTCTTTTCCGTTCCAGAAGTTCGCGTTGTTTCAGTTTTTCGGAAAGGATTTCAGGGTTACCGATGTAACCGATCGAGATCACTGTAAGGGGCTCGCAGGTTTCGGGGATATCAAAGAGTTCAATGGCCATTACAGCAGAAAATCCGCCCATCTGGTGGACGTGAAGTCCCTGGTTCATCGCTTCAATGCTGAGGTGGGCTACAGACTGGCCGGTATCGTACTGAAAATATCCGCTAACGTTACCATCCCAGGAGGAGATTTTGTATCCAATGGCGAGGATCAATACAGGAACATGGTCATTCCATTCCTGATTGCCTTCATTCAGGGTAGCGAATATTTTTTGCCAGCTCTCATCCTGATCCCGGCCAATGATAAACCGCCATGGCTGCTCATTGCCACCGGATGGCGACCAGCGGGCTGCTTCGAACAGGCTGATTATTTTTTCCGTTTCAACAGGTTTGTCGAGAAATGCCCGGGGACTCCAACGGTTGCTTGCCAGCTGGTTAATGGGTGAGGAGGTAATTGCTTTTTTATTCATAGGTATCAGAAATATTTTCGTTTTATTGACATCCCGATGGTTGAAATGAGCATCATTCCTGCAAGGTACGACATAAACCGGGCAATGTAATCACCATGTTTTACATAGAACGTAAGTTTATCGTTGGCATTCACAGTCCCTTTTATCACAGCAGGAATCCAATAGGCTGTTGCCTGGTGGGCGTCGCCACGCTGGTCGATGAAGGCAGAGATACCGGTGTTGGCAGAGCGGGCAATGCTCCGGCGGGTTTCGATGGCACGAAGGTGGGCAAATGAAAAGTGCTGGCGGTGCCCGGCGGTGTTACCCCACCATCCGTCGTTGGTAATTATAATCATCACCTGCGCACCGTTCCTGACAAACTCTGAAAAAAACTCCCCGAAGATCGATTCATAACAAATGGCAGGTCCCACTTTTACAGTGTTCACCGTTAAATAAACCTTCCTGAGTGAGTCCTGACCAAGACTTCCAACAGTTCCCCCCAGATCGAGGGCGAAGTTTTCAAGCCATTTGAGCCCTTTGAAGGATGGCAGGATTTCAACACCAGGTGTTAGTTTCGATTTGTGGTAAAGTTGCAGGGAATCCCTGCTGCTGATCATGATGGCTGCGTTGTAGGCATTGTAATGCCCATCGGTGTCGGTGAATTTACGGGCCCATCTTGGCAGGGGTTCTCCAGGAGCGAGCTGGTAGAAGGTTGATCCTCCAACCAGCAAGTTCAACCGGGGAAAAGGTGTGATGGCCTGTTTCAGCAAACGGATACTCGTAAAGGAAGTCAGGTCATTTTCCCACATGTTCTCCTGGATGGCAGATTCGGGGGCTACCAGGAAATTGGTGGTGCTGTCGATTGCCGGTCCTGCCAAGGTCATTATTTTACCGATCACGGTTGGTGGCGGAAGGCTGTATTGTTCTGAGTAGGGATCGATATTGGGCTGAACCACCACAAAGTTGACCGGATGCTTATCTTCTTTGTAGTTTGCATAGGTATAAAGAGAGAAAATAATGGGAACAGCAATCCAAAAAAAAATGAAAATTGAATATTGAAGAAGGAATTTTGAATTTTGAAGGGGAAATTTGAAATTGGAAATTGGAAATTGGAAATTGGAAAGTAGTCTGAAAAGTAAGATGTTTCCGACAATGATCCACAATGTTCCTCCGATGGCTCCGGTATATTCATACCATTGCACCCATTTATAATATGCTGCAAAGCCGTTTCCGAGGTTGAGCCATGGCCAGTTGAGATCCCAGTTGAGGTGGAGGTATTCGAAGGCGATCCAGTAGGCGATGAGGGCGGTATAGCCGGCGATGGGGCTTTTCAGTTTTTTTCGTGTCCAGTGAAAAGCCTGAAAAACGATGGCCATAAACAGCGAATTCAGCACGATGGCCATCATCGCTCCTACTAATGTAGAATTTACGATCCACCAGGTAGTGAGCAGGTTCCAGAGGAGAAACCCCGGATAGGAATAGAAAAGTGCACTGAATTTAATAAACTTTTCGGGGAACCGGATCATCTGATCTTCAACCATCAGCAATGGAACCAGCCCGATAAACAGCAGTCCGGGGAAGCCACGTTCCGGCCATCCAATGGAGAGAATGACACCGCTTAGCAGGCTTAACAGGATCAGGTGAGATTTCTGGAATTTCAAGGGGATTGATTGTTTAACGGGATGCAAAAGTAAGGAAATGGATATTGACGTGAAAGAATCAAATGGATTCCAAGTCGGTTTTTAATTTAGGAATATCTTTTTGAATGATTTCCCAAACTTCTGCTGGATATATTCCGAAATAATCGTGAGCCAAAACATTCCGGAAAGCGTTTATTTTGCTCCAATCGATGTTTGAATGTCGGTCTTTGAATTGTCCAGATAATTTACCAACAGCTTCGCCAAGAACAATAAAGTTCATGATGGTCGCATCAAAACATTTTGTATCTGCTTCAAAGCTGTTAGCGTTCTCTAAACCAATTGTATAAATCATGATCTTGTCAATAGATTCAAGCATCAAGAGGATTATGGTTTCATCTTTATGCATAAATTGCATCCTTGAATATTAGATCCCTGAAAATGGGCTTAACAGCTCTTTCATGACAGATGTCAACATTTTTTGCAAATTGCCTCATTAATAATTCTCTCAGTTGCAATCTTTTATTAAAAATATCTTCCGTATCAGCGTTCATGTCTATCAGGATGTCAACATCACTCTGATCAGTTTGTTCTTCACGGGCATAAGAGCCGAAAAGACCGATCTTCAGGATCCCAAACCGATCCCTGAAAAGCAGTTTATTCTCTTGTAAAAAACTCAATATTTCTGCGCGGGTTAACATAATAGAATTCATTGAGCTTAATGCTTCCAAAATTACTAAAAATAAGGCATGAATATATTATCTATCCAAGATTTCCCTTATTCTCCGGATACCGGACAATCACAATTTTCCTCACTTCCTGGTAGAGTGTTTCGCGCAGTTTGTCGATGTTTTGTTTTGAAGTTGCTGAAATGAAAAGAGATGGAAGGTTTTCGTGTGCCATCCAGGTTCTTTCAAGTTCTTTGAGGGTAAGGTTTTCTTTTGTGACAGGGCTCAGGTCATCGGCATCTTTTTCGGTAAACCGGTATGCATCAATTTTATTGAAGACCATGATGGTGGGTTTATCTGATGCTTTGATGTCGGTGAGGGTTTGATTCACCACATTGATTTGTTCCTCAAAATCACGATGGCTGATATCAGCAATATGCACCAGAATATCGGCTTCACGTACTTCATCAAGGGTTGATTTGAATGATTCCACCAGGGAATGAGGGAGTTTACGGATAAAACCGACGGTATCGGAGAGTAAAAAGGGTTGTGTTTCGATGACGACTTTGCGAACAGTTGTGTCGAGAGTGGCAAATAATTTATTTTCAGCAAAAACATCTGATTTGCTGAGTACGTTCATGATGGTTGATTTGCCCACATTTGTGTAACCCACAAGTGCCACCCGTACCATATCGCGTCGGCTTTTGCGTTGTGTAGCCATCTGCTTGTCAATCTCTTCCAGTTTATCTTTCAGTAGACTGATACGATACCGCAGAATCCGGCGGTCAGTTTCGATTTCCTGTTCACCGGGACCACGCAAACCAATACCGCCACGTTGTTTTTCAAGGTGGGTCCACATGCGGGTTAACCTTGGCAAAAGATATTCATTTTGAGCGAGTTCCACCTGGGTACGGGCATAGGAGGTGACTGCACGGCGGGCAAAAATATCGAGGATGAGGTTGTTGCGGTCGAGGATACGGCATTGCAATACGTTTTCAATGTTCCGTATCTGGCTTGGGGTGAGTTCATCATCAAAGACAGCCATGTCTGTCGGGTTCTCTTCCATCCAGGCACGGATTTCTTTCAATTTGCCGCTGCCAACATAAGTTCGTGAATCGGCATGATCCAGTTTTTGTGTAAATTGCTTTACCGGAATTCCCCCGGCAGTATCAACAAGGAAGGCGAGTTCATCGAGATACTCCCTGGTTCTGTCCTGATCCTGGGAATGTGTTGACAACCCGATGAGGACTGCGGTTTCTTTGATGGGTGCCGTGTCGATCATTAAAATGGTTTGAATCCGATGATCTCACGCACTTCACGAACAGTTTTGGCAGCCGAAGCCCGGGCTTTTTCGGCACCAAGTGCGGCAACTTTTCTCAGGTATACTTCATCTGCTGCAAGCGCCATCATTTTTTCCCGGAATGGGGTTGTAAACAGGATAATGTCTTCGGCCAATTGTTTTTTCATATCACCATAACGGATCGAACCTGATTGGTAACTATCCTCGAAATGTTGAAGTGTGCCGGGCGCTGAGAAGTAGCCCATAAGGTCGAATAAATTTACAACACCTTGGGAACGTGGTTTTTCATGATCAACAGGTCCTGAATCAGTTACAGCTTTCATCACTTTTTTCCGGATCACTTCAGGACTGTCGGCCAGAAAGATGGAACTGTTTTCATTGTCGGATTTCGACATTTTCAAGCTGCCATCCAGTCCGGGGATTTTAATAAGCTCCTCTCCGAAATTATAGGCGACAGGTTCGGGGAAATATTCAACGGAGTAAAGCCGGTTAAACCGGTTGGCAAAAGTGCGGGTCATTTCAAGGTGTTGCTCCTGGTCCTTCCCGACCGGAACTTTGGCTGCACGGTGAATGATGATATCTGCTGCCATCAGTGTGGGGTAGGTGAGCAACCCGGCATTTACATTTTGCGGCTGGGTGCGTATTTTTTCCTTGAAGGAGGTACAGCGTTCGAGTTCCCCAATGTAGGCATTCATATTGAGCAGCAGGTACAATTCGGCTGTTTCCGGAAGGTCGCTTTGGATATACAGTGTTGCTTTTTCGGGATCGAGGCCACAGGCAAGAAATTCTACCAGCACAGTTTTAACGTTGCCATGAAGGTCGGCCGGAGTTGGATGAGTTGTGAGGGAGTGATAATCAGCAATAAAAAAATAGCATTGATTTTCCTCCTGCATTTTTACAAAACTTTTCAACGCCCCAAAGTAATTACCCAGGTGCAGGTTCCCGGTTGGGCGGATTCCGCTGACGACAATTTCCATTTACGATTTACGATTTACGATTTTTGATTTAGGGGTGAAGGGTGACGGGTGACGAGTGACGCGTGAAAGGTGACGCGTGAAAGGTGACGGGTCATTTTCAAATTTTCAAATTTTCATATCAGCACATCAGCACATCAGCACATCAGCACATCAGCACATCAGCACATCAGCACATCATCACATTTTAATCTCATCCCCATTCTTATTAAGAAAGTGGTATTCGAAGAAGTGGGATGCATTTTGTGGTTTGATGGTCACCCACTGGCTGTATTTTCGCCACCATTTCCATTTGAAGTTGAACCAACCATGGGTCAGGAATGCATGAATGTAAGGATGGACAATAAGCGTGAGGTTTTTCTCATTTTGCTCTCTGATAAGATATCCAAGATTGTTTTCGATATCGTCTGTGAGGAGAATTGTCGGTTTTATTTTGCCGGTACCATCACAGGCAGGGCATTTTTCGAGAATCTGAACGCTCATTTCAGGGCGAACGCGTTGGCGGGTGATTTGTACAAGGCCGAATTTGCTTGGTGGCAGAATCGAGTGTTTGGCACGGTCCCGTTTCATTTCATCGCGCAGCTTCTCAAAGAGTTTACGCCGGTTCAGCCCCTGGGTCATGTCGATAAAATCGATCACGATAATACCGCCCATGTCGCGAAGGCGCAATTGCCGGGCAACTTCCGTGGCAGCTTCAAGGTTTACCTCGAGGGCATTTGTTTCCTGGTTCTGATCCTGATTTACGCGATGGCCACTGTTGATGTCGATCACATGAAGGGCTTCGGTGTGTTCGATGACCAGGTAGGTGCCACTTTTAATGGTAACAATCTTGCCGAACGAGTTTTTAATCTGCTTGTCGATGCCATACTGATCAAAAACCGGAACTTTCCCAGTGTGCAGTTTAACGATGTTAACTTTATCCGGTACAATACGTTGAATATATGCCCGGATCTCATCATACAGCCCTTGTTCGTTAACAACAATGTTGTTGAATGATTCGTTCAGCGCATCGCGGAGAATGGCTGATGTGCGATCAATTTCACCGATTATTTTTTGCGGTGGTTTGGCTGTTGCAAGCTTTTGGGTGATAATTTCCCAACGTTTGAAAAGGTTGCGTAAATCAGAGTCAAGATCGGCAACTAATTTTCCTTCAGCAACCGTGCGGATAATGATTCCGCAATTTTTAGGTTTGATGCTAGCAATGAGGCGCTTCAGTCGGTTGCGTTCTTCGGCGCTTTTGATTTTTTGTGAGACTGAAATTTTATCCGAAAATGGCATCAAAACCAGAAATCGTCCGGCGAAGGCGATTTCGGAAGTCACCCGGGGCCCTTTGGTAGAGATGGGCTCTTTGGCGATTTGCACGATGACATCCATGTTGGGTTTGAGCACCTGCGTGATCTTACCGGTTTTCTGGATATCCGCTTCCAATTCGAAATCACTAAGGGACAATACCCCACTGTTAGGGGTTTGTCCTTTTTTGATATATTTCAGCAGAGATTGTACCTGCGGACCAAGATCGAGGTAATGCAAAAATGCATCTTTCTCATAACCAACATCCACGAAAGCAGCATTTAACCCCGGCATGATCTTTTTGATCTTACCAAAGTAAATATCGCCAACGGAATATTCGTTGTTGGATTTCTCTTTATTTAACTCTACGAGAAGTTTATCTTCAAGTAAGGCGATTTCAACTTCTGATGAAGTCGAATTAATGATTAATTCCTTATTCACAGTGTTCCATGTATTACAGAGATAGTACTGACAACAGGTCAGCAACCGTGGATGACTTAAGGAATTGCAGCAGCAGGCAGGCTATTTCTTCTTATGTCTGTTCTTACGCAAGCGTTTTTTCCGCTTGTGTGTTGCCATCTTATGTCTCTTTCTTTTCTTTCCGCTTGGCATAATAAATCAGCTTAGAAGTTATTACTTCACTTTTACGTGTGATTTCACTTTATTTACAAAGGTCTTCGCCGGCTTAAAAGAAGGGATGTTGTGGGCGGGAATGATAAGTGTTGTGTTTCTTGAAATGTTTCTCCCTGTCTTTTCAGCTCTTTTTTTGATAATAAAACTCCCGAATCCTCTGAGATATACGTTTTGCCCTGTGGTCATGGAGTTTTTGATGGAATCCATGAAAGCTTCAACGGTGGCCTGAACGGCAACTTTCTCAACGCCAGTTTTATTAGCAATTTCTGCTACAATTTCTGCTTTTGTCATGTTTGATGCGTATTAATAGTTATATATTGTTGTTAATGAATGTCTTTTATCTTCTGAAACCGGGGTGCAAATATATGATTTTTTTGATAACCGATGAAATAATACTAAATATAATCAAAAATTTGTTATTTGCATAGAGAGGCAAGCTATGTCTTGTACCAGGGGATCGTGCTTTGGTATTAAACTTATCTTTGTCCTCTTGATTTCCGGTGATGAAATTTTCAACGCAACTGCAGTCCTGGTACAGGAAAAACAAAAGGGATCTTCCCTGGCGGCATACAAAGGATCCATATTTAATCTGGCTTTCTGAGATTATTCTGCAGCAAACCCGTATTGAACAAGGAACACCGTATTATGAGAAATTTGTTACGGCTTATCCGACAGTCAAACATCTTGCCGCTGCAGATGAGCAGGAGATATTGAAGCTTTGGCAGGGATTAGGTTACTATTCCCGTGCACGGAATTTACATGAATCTGCCCGGAATATTGTAAAATCAGGAGGAGGTGTTTTTCCTGAAACGTTTGAATCCATCAGAAAACTGAAAGGAGTTGGCGATTACACTGCTGCGGCCATTGCCTCCATTTGTTTTGACATGCCTTATCCGGTGATGGACGGAAACGTTATGCGGTTCATGGCAAGAATATCCGGTATTGTTGAATCCATCGATTTGCCTGAAACAAAGCGAAAAATTCATTCCCTTTCAGCCGAGTATATTGACCACCGGAATCCGGGAGATTACAACCAGGCTATGATGGAATTTGGTGCAATGGTATGCACACCCTGCAACCCTGATTGCCAGGGCTGCATTTTTCATAAAAAATGTTTTGCTTTCAGCCACAATGCTGTTGATGAAATTCCGGCACGAAAGTTAAAAGCAGGCATACGCAGCAGGTTTATCCATTATCTGGTACTTACATTCAACTATCAGGGATCCGAATTCATATACCTGAACAAAAGAACCGGGAACGACATCTGGAAAAACCTCTACGATTTTCCTTCCCTGGAGTATTCCTCAAATAGCACCGGTCATCTTGTGGCTGTAAATGAATTTGGCAATATGTTTCAGTCGGCGGATGCTGAATTCAGATCAGCTTCCCGTCAATTTATTCATTTGCTTACGCATCAGAAGCTTCATGTTACCTTTTACAGGTTTCATGCTGACCACAAGGTGGACTTGCCACATCAGATGGTCCGGCTTAAGGATATTCATCAATATCCTGTACCAACACTGATCGACCGGTATTTTTCGGAATTTTTTTTTGGCGAATGAATATGTGTAGTTAGAATCTTGAGGAAATATTACCTTTGCAGTATCAAATTTTCAACATTCAAATGGACGACGGACCTGCGCGAAGCGATCAAATTAATCCACACCTCGGCTGGTAGGGCGCATCCTGTTTTTCATGGTGTATCGTCCTTCTTTGCAGAGTTTAACAAAAGAAGGAGGCGAATATGACATCCCAGATTACCTTCTATTTAAGTCAGATACTCGGTAATGCATATATTTCCGATGATGGGACCGTGCTTGGTAAAATCAAGGATTTTCTCATCGATCAGAGTTCCCTGCCCGGGAATGAAGCTGAACCTGTGCGTCCACGCGTGGTGGCAATCAAGGTAAAGAGAGGAAAAGAATTCAGGGTCCTTGATTTTTCACATTTTGAAATCAAGAAGTTCAAACGTAAACTCAGGATTACCTGTAATGAAATCCGGGATATTTCGCCGGAATCATTTTCAAATTGTTTGTGGCTGGCAGAAAATATCCAGGACAAACAAATTGTCGACATCAATGGGCGAAAGCTTGTCCGTGTGAACGATATCCGTTTGGTTATGATTCCTTCCGGAACGTATGCGATTGCTGTGGATGTGGGCATTGACGGATTGTTGCGGAGAATCGGGATTGGCCGGCCCATCCAGTCGATGCTGGATCCTTTCAGTATTGATATCCCCGGGAAATTTATTTTGTGGGATGACATTGAAGCAGTTGATTTTACCAATGCCAGTATCAAACTTTCAAAATCATCCTCCAGGCTGAATACACTGCACCCTTCCGACCTTGCCGATATTATTGAAGACCTCGACAAGGCTTCGCGTACCTATGTTTTCGCTTCACTTGATGAAGAAAAGGCAGCCGATGTACTGGAAGAACTGGAACCCCATGCTCAAATCCAGATTGTTGAAAGCCTTCCTGTTGAAAAAGTAGCCGATGTGCTTGAATTAATGCCGGCGGATGAGGTTGCCGACCTTCTGGATGTTCTTGCAGAAGATAAAGCAGAAAAGCTTCTGGAAGAGATGGAGAAAGAGTCGTCGGAAGAGGTCAGGGAGCTGTTGGAATATCATGACAAATATGTTGGATCACTTATGTCGACCGATTACTGTACCTTCAGTGAACATCTTACCGTTGCTGAAACACTGGAGGAGCTTCGCCGCCAGCAACCTGAGCCTTCACATATTTATTCAATTTTTGTAACAGACAAAAACGACCGGTTTCTTGCTGCCATTTCATTGGGAGAACTTGTTATTGCTAATCCGGCCATGCACCTTAAAGATATCATGAAGAAAAATCCGGTGAGTGTTTTCGATGACGACAAAGTTGATTCACTCGCCGAACTTGTTTCAAAATATAACCTGCTGGCCGTACCTGTGATCAATAAGGACAGGCAGATGGAAGGTGTGGTGGTTGTTGAAGATATTGTTGATGACTTGTTAAGCAAAAGAAAAACAAGGTAAATCGTATAAAGGGATTCATGTATGGCGGGGATAGCAAGGCATAAATCAATCTGGAAAAATATTGCGATTTTCATGGCTATTCTCGGACCGGGGATTATAACCGGCAGTGTTGACAATGATGCCGGCGGTATTACCACCTATTCGGTTGCCGGGGCTGTTTATGGTTATAAACTTTTGTGGACACTGATCCCTTCTTTTATCGTATTGGTCATCATTCAGGAGATGAATGCCCGGATGGGGATTGTGACCGGGAAGGGACTGGCCGACCTGATCCGTGAGAACGCAGGTGTAAAAGTCACTTTTTTTATTTTCATTGGGTTGCTTCTTGCAGATATTGGCAATACGACCACTGAATTTGCCGGAGTGGCAGGGAGTATGGAGGTGTTCGGGGTGAGTAAATATATTTCAGTCCCGATTGTAGGATTTATGATCTGGATACTGGTGGTGAAGGGAAATTACAAATTTGCTGAGCGCATTTTCCTGGTATTCAGTGTTTCTCTGCTCATGTATGTTGTTTCGGCCTTAATGGGAAAGCCCGATTGGCAGGCGATCGGGAAATCAATCGTCCGTCCGCAGATGGATTTTACCGAGCAGTCGCTTATGGTCATCATTGGCATTATAGGAACAACCATCGCTCCGTGGATGCAATTTTACATGCAATCGTCGGTGATTGAAAAGGGGCTTAAAATCAGGGATTATAAATATACCCTTATTGATATTGTGGTTGGTTGTACCGCCACTGTGGTTGTGGCGTTTTTTATCATTGTCGCCTGTGCTTCCACCCTGCATGCAAAGGGGATTGTGATCAATGAGGCCAAGGATGCAGCGTTGGCGCTTGAGCCCCTGGCAGGTGCACTTTCATCGCATGTGTTTGCTTTCGGGTTGTTTATTGCATCTATTTTTTCGGCTACCATTCTTCCGCTGGCCACTGCTTTTTATGTTTGCGAAGCATTTGGCTTTGAAGCAGGGATTGATAAAAAGTGGAAGGAGGCCCCTGAATTTTACATCCTGTACACGGGGATCATCATGCTCGGGGTGATCATCATTCTTATACCCAATGCCCCACTGATAGCCATCACCCTTTGGACACAGATCATCAACGGGATTTTGTTGCCGGTAGTGCTGGTTTGTATGATTTTACTGGTCAACAATAAAAAGATTATGGGGGAATATACGAACCGGCCAATACAGAATATTATTGGTTGGGGAACAGTTTTTACCCTCATCGGATTATCCCTGACACTTCTGGTTTTGCCATTGTTCAAATAGTGTTTCTGCACTATTGGCTGGCCACTCACTTCCTGTTCACCATCTGAAGTAAATCATTTCCTACCTCCATACCCCTGAGTTGCATATTCCGGATTACCTGCCGCGATTTTTCCACCTGGCCTTTCTGAAAATAGAGCAATACAAGGTTATGATTGGCTTGCGGATTAAGGGGATCGAGTTCAATTACCTTTTCAAGGAACACGGCCGCACTGTCCAGTTCATTGTGTGTAAAGGCGATCTGGGCCAATAAAAAATAGGCATCCGGGATGGGGTTTTTGATAACTTCCTTTTTGAGAAAAACCGCTGCACTGTCGCTTTGTTTTTTATCAAACATGACCTTACCAAGATAGTAATTCAGATTTTTAAGGTTTGGATCCAGCTGATAGGCCTCTTTAAACAGTCGTTCACGTGCAGTTGAATCTTCCACCTTGGTGCCGAGCAGGGTTCTGGCGTAGGCTGAATGAGGAGCGCCATTCACGGCATGCGTCCAGAAGGTTAAGGGATCTTTAAAATAACCGATACGGATAAAACTTTGAGCAGCGAAAATCAAGGCAATGGTACAAACGATGCCTGTTTTCAATTTGGGATTGATCGTGCCCTGAAAGGGAATTGCCTGGCTCAGCATGATCAGGATTCCGATGACAGGAAGATACAGCCGGTGTTCAAAAACCTGGTCATTTAAAGATTTTGGGACGATCAGCACAGGAATAAGAAAGGCAATGAACCAGAATAGCCCCAGAAAAGTCAATGGCCGGGTATAGCTTTTAGAATAAACCAACAGTGCAACCACTCCCGCCAATGCCAGGAAGCCCCAAATCAATGAGATATCTTCTGCCATCGGGAAAACGGTAAGGTTTACCGGTAAGAAGATTTTTCCGAGATATTGAAGAATCACTCCTAATCTGCCGATGCCTTCATGCAACATCGCGGAAGGTGAAACCCAGTCTTTTGAAAGTGTTGCGGTTGATCTGACAAGAAGCCATATTGCAATGGCGCTAATCCAGCTGATTACCGGAAAAATCAGCTTGCGCCATCCGCATTTCAGATGAAAAAGAGAAAATCCACCAATAATCACCGGGATGATGATAGCAGTTTCCTTGGTGAAAAGAGCGGCCAGGAACAACAACGAATGAAGCAAAATCGTTGCCGGGCGAGGGTGTTCAAGATATTTAAGCAACAGGATAAAAGAGGAGAGGAAGAAGATCATCAATAACATATCGTTTCTTCCGGGAATCCAGGCGACTGCCTGGGTAAGTACCGGATGAACGGCGAAAAGGAGGGAGAGCAGGAAGGAATCAACCGGTGGAATTTTGATTTTTTTAAGAAAAAGGAATAGCAGGATCACTGAAAGGATATGAAACAGCAGGTTTGTGAAGTGATAACCTGCCGGTTTTGTTCCGAAAAGGCGTGATTCAATAATGAAATCGACCAGGAAAAGGGGGCGGTAATAGGCGTCCCTCGTGGGATTAAACAGTCCCCGCTGAAAAGAGACCCCAATGTTGCCTGCATCAGCGTTGTAAGAGGCGTTTTCCACGATAAAAATCGAATCATCCAGTTTTGTAAAGTCAAGAAACAATGACCTTGAGTAGACCAGAAAGGTGATGGATGCAAGTATGATAATGACGTAAAATGTATTGGAGAACAATCCCTCAAAGCCTTTCGCGGGAAGTTTCCTTAAGTTTTTGCCTTTTGATTTTGGTTGGTTCATGGGATAAAATTATAAAAAATCAGACTACCCGGAAAACATTGTTTCAGATTTTTCTAAAATTATTGCCCGATTCCGTTTTTATGGATCAAACAGCAACTTTTATTACGGTTTTCCGTAATGATGATTTGCGGGTTTCCACCATTGACTTAAAAAATTATTCCTGATATTTTTACAACTGTTATTAACATTATGCATTCAAGTTACAGCCTGAAAATAACACAGAACCAACCACCCCCATTTTCTCTGAAAGATTACGGGGAAACACTGTAAATAACTTACTACCCGATGAAAAAGATTCTAAAGCTTGGAATAACGATCAGCATCTTGTGGTTTTTCATTTTCCCCTCAATTATAATCAGGGGACAGACATCGTCGAGCCCACTACAAACTGATACTGCCAATGTTCCCTGCTGGATAAATATGATGCAGGATCCGGATGCCAACTACTTTTCGACGGTTAGTGCATTTGAGAAATACTGGAAAAACAGGCCAGTCCTCAAAGGGAATGGCTGGAATGTTTTTAAAAGGTGGGAGTATATCATGCGTGGCCGTGTCGCCCCCGATGGATCAAAACCTGCCCCAGATGCGGTGTTTAATGCCTGGAGTACTTTTAAACAAACAATTCATTCAGCTGAAGGCAGTTGGGTTTCACTTGGTCCTTCGTCAGTCCCGGCACCTGGCCCGACTGGTTATTTAGGCCTGGGCAGGTTGAATGTGATCGCGTTTCATCCCACAGATCAGAATAAAATATACGCAGGGGCCCCGTCCGGAGGTTTATGGCTCACCAATGATAATGGTGCAACCTGGAACCCTGCAACAGATGCTTTGCCGACACTGGGTGTCTCAGCCATCGCTGTAGATTTCGCAAATCCGAATCATATTTTGGTAGGGACAGGTGACCGCGATCATGGAGATGCTCCGGGGATGGGCGTTTTCAAAAGCCTCGACGGGGGGGCTACCTGGTTGCCATCTAATACCGGGATGGGTAATGTAACAGTAAGCAAGTTGATTCAGCATCCCGGAAATTCCCTGATTTTTTTAGCGGCCACAACAACCGGAATTTTCAGGTCACAGGATGGTGGTTCAACATGGACAATTATCAAAGCAGGAAGCTATAAAGGTATCTGCTTTAAGCCGAATAATCCTGATATTGTTTATGCTGCCTCTCTGGGAACTTTTTATCGTTCGGCCGACAACGGGCTTTCCTTCACCCAGATTACGAATGGCATACCGAGTATCGGGTATTCAACAGAGGAGCGCGGAGCAATTGCAGTGACCTCTGCCAATCCTGATTTTGTTTATTTTGTGCAGTCCAATGGTAGTGGGGCTTATGAGGGTATTTACCGATCGACCGATTCGGGTTTGACATTTACAACAAGGTCGACTACCCCCAATATCCTTGATTGGTCATGTGATGGTAGCGGAACCAATGGAAAAGGTTGGTACGACCTTGCAATTGCTGCAGATCCTGTTAATTCAGAAATCGTTTATGTTGGCGGCATCAATATTTGGAAATCTGTTAACGGTGGCACATCATGGGGAATTAATTCTCATTGGAATGGTGATTGCGCAGTACCGGCAGTACATAGTGATTGTCATTTTCTTGGCTTCTCTCCTGTAAACGGCAGGTTATATACGGGTAATGATGGCGGCATCTATTATACTGCCAACGGAGGGACAACCTGGACAGATTGCACTGCAGGAATGGTGATAGGGCAGATCTACAAGATTGGGCAGAGTCAGACGGATTCTTTGAAAACCATCGGTGGTTTCCAGGACAATGGCACCTCAGTTAAGTTGTCGACAGGATGGTTTTCAACTGTTGGAGGAGATGGAATGGAATGTGCCATCGATTTTCAGGATGCAGCCTATACCTATTATTCTCAAAATCCGGGCTCTATTTACCGCAGATATAATAATGCAAGCGAGTTACAGATTGCAGGATTCGGGTTATTTGGCATAAATGAAACCGGAGCCTGGGTTACTCCGTTTATACTCAGTGAAAACGATCCTGGTAAAATGTTTGTCGGATATAAAAATGTATGGAGGTGCAATGATGTAAAGGTCAGTTCTCCTGTGTGGACTAAAATTTCTACCAATGATTCGGTGGATTGTACAGTTCTTGAGCAATCGCCTGCCAACACTGATGTTTTATATGTGGTCCGTAGTGGTGTTTTAAAAAGAACTGATAATGCAAACGCAACTACTCCACTCTGGACAGAATGCACGCTGCCAGGCGGGATCGCCCCGACAGATCTCGAAGCACATCCGACTTCCGCATCAACAATTTACGCCACGTCAGGTTCAAAGGTGTATAAATCAACAGATAAAGGAGCTTACTGGACTCTGGTACCCGGGCAATTGCCACAAATTCCGATTAATGCGATTGTATATGATAAAAACAGTTCTGAAGGGTTGTATATCGGTACACAAACAGGTGTTTTCTTTAAAAATTCTTCGATGTCGAATTGGGTTGTTTTTAATACAAACCTTCCTGTTGTTGATGTCAGGGAGCTTGAAATATATTATAGCAGTAATCCATCGAAAAATAAAATATTTGCGGGGACTTATGGACGGGGATTGTGGAAATCGGATCTTTATACAGGGCCTGCGGAAGTACCGGCTGCAAATTTTATTTCGAATCCGGTTGTCCCTTGTCAGGGTCAACCAGTTCAATTTACTGACCTTTCAACAAACAATCCTACATCATGGACATGGTCATTTTCACCAACAAGTGTGACGTTTCTGAATTCAACAACCAGCAGTTCCCAGAATCCAAAAGTTCAATTTAACACAAATGTTAGCTATTCAGTTCAGCTTATTGCCGGCAATTCATTTGGTTCGTCATTGCCTGTAATCAATCCGGTTTCAGTCGGGGGTACCAACGTTCCAACATTGGAATCCTTTGAATCAAGTGTTATACCTGAGAGCTGGGAGGTGGTTAACCCTGACGGTGCTATTACCTGGAAAGTAACAACAGCATACGGAAACGGGTTCAGTGCCAACGCTGCATATATGGATTTTTACAATTATTACTCACCTAAACCAGGACAGATAGATGAACTGATTACCCAGCCTGTAAAACTGACCGGTACATCCAACCCGTTTTTAATATTTAAAGTAGCCTATCGTCCCTATCCATGGGCAGAGGATACCTTGAAAATATTTATTTCCACCGATTGTGGAAATACTTGGGGAACAACACCGGTTTATAATAAATCGGGGAGCGTACTGGCAACGGGAGCCGATCTCGAAAGTATGTTTATTCCATCTATCGCTGCTGACTGGCGTGTGGATTCTGTGAGTCTTGCTGCGTACACCAGTGGATCGGTTCAGGTTAAATTTCAGGCTGTGAATGGTTACGGCAACAATCTTTATATTGATGATATTTTTATTGGAGAAGAGATGCCATATATCAATGTAACAGCTCCGAACGGAGGTGAAACCTGGCAACAGGGAACTAATCACAACATTACCTGGTCAGACAACATCAGTGAGAATGTAAAAATAGACCTTTATAAGGGAGGGAGTCTTAATTTACAGATAGTTGCTTCTACTGCAAGCACGGGCAGTTTTTCGTGGACAATTCCTGCGGCTCAGGCTATGGGTAATGATTATTTGATAAAAATTACCAGTTCGGTCAGCAGTGGACTTTATGATTTCAGTGCGTCAAATTTTTCCATTTCATGTCCTGCTTTTATTCCGGGCACCATTTCATCCAGCCAGTCTATCTGTTATAATACAGCGCCATCTGCCTTAATTGCAACAGTTCCAACAGGAGGAAACACTCCTTACAGTTACCAGTGGGAGAGTTCGGTGGATAATGTGAACTTTACATTGGTTAGCGCAGCGACGACCTTAACCTATTCTCCGGGAGTTTTGACTGCTACAACATATTACAGGCAAAATCAATCCTCGGCCTTGGGATGCGGGACATTAACTACCAACACTGTTACCATCACTGTCAGGGCGATGTTTGTTCCGGGCATCATTGCGTCCAGCCAGTCGGTCTGTTACAATACAGTCCCGGCGCCATTAATCGCCACAGCTCCTTCGGGAGGAAACACCCCGTACAGCTATCAGTGGGAGAGCTCAGTGGATAATGTGAACTTTGCCTTGGTTAACGGAGCGACGACCTTGACCTATTCGCCCGGTGCTTTGAGCGCAACAACCTATTACAGGCAAAATCAATCCTCGGCCTCAGGGTGCGGGACATTAACTACCAACACTGTTACCATCACCGTCAGAGGGGTGTTTGTCCCGGGATCGGCTTCATCCAGCCAGTCTATATG
>CAIQUS010000142.1 GCA_903875045.1 uncultured Bacteroidales bacterium | reverse complement strand
CGCTAAACAATGATAAACAAAAATTGATAATTGCCGGTTGGTCAGTTCAAGAATCCCATGGATATTTCCGAGCTATCAAACGAATTGATGGAAAAATGAAAGGCCTTTATCTGGGCAAGTCTCTTGAGGGTGCCGAGCAAAAAATCAGGGGCAAAGAAAAGAATCTACAAATCGGTAAATGAAGAGATTTGTAAGCACTGGACATGATCAATGCCACTGAAAAATTATTGTGCCAACCATCGCCAATCATTACAACAGCGGAATTGTATGCCACAAGCACCCGTCACAGTGTTTACAAATGATAGTAAAAAGTGTCACAAAACGGCAAGTAGTATAATATAGTAATGATTACAGCATGATAGATATTACACTTTGGAAGCCATTTTGTGTGGCATCGAATACAGTATCTGTCGCATGGAATAGCAGTAAAGGCATCTGCAATAGCAGGGAAATGACATCGAAAGCCTGACCAGCCAGCCATTCTTTCTTGAAATTGGGCCAGGACATATAATCCTTGTATTCTTCGCACAATTTGATATGGGGTAAATAGCATTCAAAATAGCAAGAAAGGAAATATTTTAGAAACCATTCAATTAATGAGGGGAGATCAATTATGAGAAAAAAGCTTCTTGGAATTCTGATTTTATCATTACTCGCATTGGGGCTCGGTGGAATTGGGCATGCAAGCTTGACCGACCACACTACCGAACAGATTGATTTTTCTCTTCCATCTGGCCTTGTAAGCGGGTGGGATGGGGACTCGGTTTCTGGAACTACGGCTCTCGATATTCAGGATGGAAACAATGGAACTCTAATGAATGGTGCAACCACTGCCCCTGGAAAAGTGGGAAACGCGTTTAGTCTGGATGGAGTGGATGACTACATTGTGATTGCTGATAATGCCAATTTAAGACCAACTAATGCTATAACTGTGAATGCATGGGTAAAATTCAATTCTTTTCCAGATGGTGTTGCAGTACATTTTATTGATAGGCATAACTCTGGATCTGGCGAACCCTATGAAGGGTATGTGTTAGCGTGTAGTAGTGCCAGTCCTCTCCCTTCCCTTTGGATCTGGACAAATCCGAGCAATCCCATTCAAAATAGCGTATGGGGAACTACAAATATTGCGGATGACAAATTTCATCACCTCGCGGGAACATACGATGGCTCTTTTGTAAAGATTTATGTGGATGGAGTTTTGGAAAATTCAGTTTCAGCTTCTGGTTCCATAGTCTATGCAGGGACACTAAACCTTTGGTTGGGAGCAAGTCAACAGCCGTCACAATTCAGACGTTTCAAGGGACTGATTGACGAAGTTCAAATTTACAACCGCGCCCTTTCTGCTTCTGAAATAAAAGAGCTTTACGACCCCGACCCCGATCCTACCTGTTATGATCAAGGTTATACAGCAGGCTTGGCAGCAGGCCAGGCAGCTTGTAAGGCTAATCCAGCATCGTGCGGAATCGATGTAAATGGCGGAGGTGCAGTCACCTTAACGCCTGATTTAAAAATGCATCTTCCCAATATTCAATACTCTTCAATAACGG